>CAZSPJ010000175.1:0-1829 GCA_964608795.1 uncultured Candidatus Poseidoniales archaeon
TCACCTCACTTGATCTTGCCAACGTCCGCTGGCTTGCGCATGAATCCCTGAGCGTCGTCGTACATCTCCTCAAAGCCGTGATAGCGGAGATGATGCTGTTTCTGTAGAGGGTGGTATCCCTTCGGGGTCTCGTGCGGCTGCAGCACTCTCCTCATCCCCTGGTGGCCGTCGAAGTCAATGCCGACGAGGTCCCAAGTCTCCTTCTCGTTCCAGTCCGCCCCCACCCATATGTCCTGCACCGAGTCCACCGAGGGAGTAGTGCTGTCGGGCAGATGTACGTGGATCTCGAGCTCGAGGGGCATGCTAGCCCCCCTAGCCTTGGAGGGATTCACTATTACCGGCCGGACTATTCCGTTCTCGTTGGGAGGGTCCCTAACTCCCGTTCTCATGAGGTGGTAGACCACCTCCCACTTCCGCTCCGCATCGCCCTCGGGCCAGTGGATGCCGGTGACCATCGAGCAGTGATCGACGGCGTGCTCGGAGTACAACTTCTCGGCGAGAGTCCTCCAGCTCCCTGGTGAGGCATTGGCGACCACGACGTATCGCGGATTGGTTCCGCTTGAACGCTCTGCTACTTCGGCATCCACCCCGTCGATCCCGGAGGCTGCGACGACCAGTGCCTCGGCCGCTGCCTTCTGGGAATCAGGTGAGACAGTCATGCCCATGCTAGAATCTCCTACTCGTCTCCGGCAATCAGAGGAGCGCCCGAGTCCGGTCTGGCGTCACCGGGGGCCGCACCGATTCGGATAATCTTCTGTCGCAACTTGTCGAAGCCGTCTATCAGAGCCTCGGGCCTAGGTGGGCATCCGGGTATGTAGACATCAACTGGAATCACGGTATCAACGCCTTCGAGGATGTTGTATGACTGGAAGTAGGGGCCACCAGAGATGGCGCACTCACCCATGGCTATGCACCACTTCGGCTCGGGCATCTGCTCCCACAGCCTGACAATGGGGTCGGCGAACTTCTTGCTGACTGGACCGTTGACAAGCAGGACGTCGCACTGCCGGGGACTGGATCTGAAAAAGACCCCGAAGCGCTCGGCGTCGAATCGGCTGGCCCCTGCCGCGGCCATCTCCAAGGCGCAGCACTTGATGCCTAGATGGAGTGGGAAAAGGGACTTACGCTGGCCCCAGTTGAACATCCTGCCGGCGAGCACCCCGATGATATCCTTCATGCGACTGGCCTTCAGTGCCTCGTCGGTCACGTCACCTACAACATCGACCAGCATCCTGCTGTTGAAGACCGAGTAGTTCTGATCCTCGTCCGCCACTCGCTCACCTCAGATGTAGATTCTTCCCCGCTTGCGGAAGACGTGCCAGACTCCCAGACCCATCAGCACGATGAACGCGGCGAGAGTCGCTAGGGCACCGATGACGTCTTCGTCCAGCATCCCGTCTTGGACAGCGATGACGCCGCCGAAGGCGAGAAACATGAAGGCGATGTCGAAGACGAGGAAGATGATGGCGTACCAGTAGTACTGGAAGTGGAAGTTGATGTGGGCGTCTCCCATCGGCTCGGCACCGCACTCGTAAGTGCTGTCCCTGCGGAGGTACAGGCTCTGGTCCGTCTCATACCCTGGAAGCAGCCAGGAGCGCATCTTGGTTGGGTCATTAGGTGATTTCCTAGGCCTCAAAACTGCTGCTGCAATGAAGCTCCCCACTGGGAATCCTATACCCACCAGTGCCATCACAGCCACAGCGAGATAAGCCTCAGGAACTGAAGTCATGGTAACACCCGACGGTCCCCTTAGGGACCGACGGGTCACTGCACCTGAATTTCGGCAATAAGCCTATCCGGACTCGACTTTGGAGTCGCGACTAGTCCTC
>CAZSPJ010000176.1:0-1824 GCA_964608795.1 uncultured Candidatus Poseidoniales archaeon
GAGCATGCCCGATACAACCAACCGTATGCTTCAAAGGGCGTAAGTCGACGAAAGGTGCCATGGCCCTAATTGAGCAGTGGCGCAGTACGCGCCCTTGGTTCGTTGACGGGCTCGCTGCCATAGCTGGAGGGGCACTGGGTCTCGCCGGTCTTCTGCCGCTAATCGTCCCGGCTGCTCAGGGAACTCTGGCAGCACCTCGGGACCACTCTTGGGAGCATCCGCTGAGGAAGCGCATACTCAACACCCTAGAGCGTTCTCCGGGAATCCACTTCCGCGAGCTGCAGCGCCAGCTGGACGCTGCCAACGGCACCCTCCGACACCACCTCGACGTGCTGGTCAACGAGCGTTCGGTGACCACTATGCCGGTCAACGGGCGTACCTGCTACTACGCTGGAGCGCCCTCGCAGGTCGAGATTCTCGCCGGCACCGGAGTGACCGATCAGAGCCGTGCGGCTGAGATGCTTCCAGTTGGGCTGTCAACAGTGCAGCTCAAGGTAGTCGCTAGACTGTCCAAGAGTCCCGAGCCCGTCTCGCAGGCTCAATTGGCGCGCGACCTCGGTCGCTCTCGAGCCTCGGTGCACTCAGCGATAGGGGTACTGCGCCAGCGCGGCATACTGTGCCCAGCCGGACTGGCTCTGGCGCCGCACATGTCCGGGCTGCAGACCTCTGAGGTCGACTACCCGTGGTTGGACGTTCGTGTCGAATACGCCTGAGTCCATACTGGGAACTGGCCAAGCCTCTTGAGCCTCGGAATGCGCGCGTAGCGCGCATGTTCAGAGTCAGGCTGTCCGAATCACCGATGCCAACGGGCAGTAAGGACCCCGATGTCCTGCTGGCCTGGTTGCTCGACTCGATGGGGCTGGTCAGACGCAAAACAGAAGGGACGAGCGTCGAAGACGAGCAGGGTGCACTGCACAGACTGTTGCGCGAGACAGTGCTGGTCGAACCTCTCAAGGGTTGGGACGCTAGGGCGTTGGGGGACTCCAGCGGCCTGTCTCAGACCGGCGTCCACCACCAGCTCGTCAAACTAAGGGAATCCGGGCTGCTGGCCGCCGACACCGAGGGGCGCTGGCACATCCACGTCCTCAGAGGAGGCTCGGTCAGTGCTGCGGTAGGGCTGGTCTCGATGCAGGCTAGAGCGATACTGGACCTGCGCCTGTCCGAGCTGGCCGAAGTCATCTCCGAATCAGATGACAGAATGGCTGCCTCGAGCGAGGATGAAGAGTTGGCCTTCCGCATCGAAGTGGCCGAGCCAGGAGTTGCCGCGGAAGGCGAGGACCGGTTCGATGCGCTGGTTCGTGACCTCGGACTGAGCGGCGAGCGAGCCAAGCCAGGTGACAGGCTGTCACGCAGCCTGCTCGAGGAATTGGCGTCTAGCGGCAGGGCAAACACGCTGCTCGCTCTAGCTGACAAATGCGGCGACTCCCGGGCCCGCGTTCAGAGATCAGTCGAGCGCATGCGGGTCGCGGGCATCGTCGAGCGTGTACCGATGCTGGACCGCATCGCCCAGGACGTGTTCGGCGGCCTGATGCGGCAGCACGATGCGCGAGGTGAGGAGTGGCTGATGACGAGAGGGGGGGTCGGCAGACTGGACGATTCCGTCTCTAAGGCCCTGATCTCGGGAGTCAGGAAGAAGTCGCTGAACATCGAGAAGGTGCAGAAGATACTGGGTCCGGTCCCGCTGGGCTCCCAGAAGATCCTGCTCAACACCCTTGGAGGCAGGATGCCCTACGGAGTCAGAATCGCGGGCAGGGACGGAGCTGCAGTGAAGGAGAGGGTGATGCGCCGGGCTGACCGGACGCTGCGCCGGATGAGGACGGTGGC
>CAZSPJ010000177.1:0-1811 GCA_964608795.1 uncultured Candidatus Poseidoniales archaeon
CCATCATCTAGGAATCCTCGCAGGGAATCGGCGCATTGCGCCAGTGCGCCGGCATTGAAATGCCGATAGTTCTCCTCGATGAATTCGCGTACGGACAACACCTCACCTCAGAATCTATCCAAGTGCTCCCGACCCGACAGGGCTAGACCGGGGACGGCGTCGACGACGATGCTGTGAATCTCATCGGCCAGTAGTCCTGGGTCGCTGCCGCCGCAAGTGAAGATGTCAATCGCCAGAAGCCCGCTCTCCGAGTAGCAGTGGGCGCTGACATGGCTCTCGTCGATGAGGACGACGGCAGCGAACCCGGGTGGGCTCTCAGAGCCGTCGAACTGCGCGACGTGCGCGTGGACCTCTTTGATACCGGCCCTGTGGACGCAGTCGCGCAGAACCTGAAGCATCCACTCGCCGTCGTCATCGACGGGCGGCGAGTAGCCCGTGTAGTCCAGCACGACGTGTCCGCCACGCGAAGTGGAGCCGCTCATGCACAGGCTGCATCGATTTGCGGATTTCAAGGTGACTAATCGACAAGCCACGCCCGAAGTCGCCGCAGACCCTCGTGAATGGCCTCCTCGTTGGTGGCGTACGAGATTCTGACGAAGCCCTCGCCACCGGTAATCAGAGAGGTCGGAATGAGCTGCACTCCCGCTTCCAGTGCGCCGTCTGCGAACTCGATGTCGGTCATACCTGTACCAGTGATATCGACGAACACGTAGAACGCCCCTTCGGGCTCCACTATCCTCAGTCCGGGTAACTCGGAGAGCCCACCAGTCATTATCTCGCGCCGCTTCAGGTACTCTCGGTTGAATTCCTCGACCGAGTCGTCACAGCCCAGAGCCACCGTGGCTGCGTGCATCATGAACGTGGGGACGTGAGAGGCGGAGTTGGCCTGGCTCTTGATTGCGGCGCGCATAGCACTCGGAGGCCCAGTCAAGAAGCCCAGCCTCATCCCCGTCATCGCCCACGACTTCGACCAGCCGTTGACAATCAGAGTGCGCTCCGCGCCGCCTGGGAGCGCGTAGGGGGAGACGTGAGGGTAGTCCATCCAGACCAGCCTAGCGTAGATCTCGTCGGAGACGATCCAGAGGTCGTGCTCGACAGCGATGTCGACGATGGCCTGCAACTCGTCCGGGGTGAACACGGCTCCGGTTGGGTTGCACGGGGAGTTGACTAGGATCATCCGAGTCCTGTCGGTGACCGCTGCCCTGATGGCATCGAGGTCGGGATGGAAGTCGTCCCTGCGTACGGGCACGTTCACCGGGACCGCCCCGATGAGCTCCAGCATCGGCTCGTACGAGGCCCATGAGGGAGCCAGCAGAATGGCCTCGTCACCGGGCATCGTGGTGATGAGGAACGAGTACAGCAGCGCCTGCTTGGCGCCCGGTGTGATGACCACATCGTCCGCACTGACCTTGACAGAGTGATGCTTCGCTAGGTAGTCAGACACCGCTTGGCACAACTCCATCGAACCCGCGCCTCTGGTGTACTTCGTATTGCCCTCCTCGAGACCCTTGATCGCCGCTTCGATGACCGCAGGGGGGGTGTCAAAACCCGGCTCTCCGACTGTCCAGCGGATGACCCCTGGTCCCGGAGGCTGCAGATACGGCGCGAAGCCGACACCAAGCCCCTCGTAGCGAGAGGAAATCTCAGGCATGCCTCGCACGGGAGGCTGATTGGAGATGAACATACCCTCCGAGGTACCTGAAGCACTATCCTCGCCCTGCAAAGAGTCTTCAAGGGAGTTGCGGGGGTCGAGAGTCGCCGCACGGGTGGCAGAGCAGCTATGCAATGGACTGCAGATCCATGGACCCGGG
>CAZSPJ010000178.1:0-1809 GCA_964608795.1 uncultured Candidatus Poseidoniales archaeon
TGGTGCTCAACAAATTCGACCGTAGGGGTTCGGAAGACGCTCTCTCGGAGATTCGTAAGCAGTTCAAGCGCAATCGCGAGATGTGGGACGCAGACAACTCTTCCCTTCCAGTCATCCCGACCATAGCAAGCCAGTTCGCAGACGCAGGTGTGGACATGCTCTGGGAGAGGCTTGCGGGGATACTCCACGACAGGCACGGCGCTGATTTCACCGCCGCCCAAGCGAGAGTCGGAGAAGATGGTCTGCCACACAAGTCGAATCCGATTCCCTCAGAGAGGCAAGGCTACCTCGCTGAGGTCACGGCCTCCGTGCGAGGCTATCACGAGAGGACCGACGAGACCGTGGGACGAGTCAGGCTGGTTCAGCAACTCGAGGCTTCTGCAGCACAGATGCGCTCGACCGGCAAGGACGCGGCGGCCGACGACTTGGAAAAAGAGGCTGCTAGCGTTAGAGCAGCGGTGCCGGACGAGGCTTGGAAGACACTCGATGACTTCGGGACGAGAGTCGCAGCGTACCGCTCGGGCGAGGCCAGCTACACCGTGCGAGGCAAGCAGATTCCTGTCGAGACCACCAAGACGACGCTCTCGGGACTGGACCTGCCACGCGTCGCACTGCCGGACACCGAGGACTGGGGGGAGCGGCTTGACTGGATACGCAAGGAGAACGCGCCCGGCTCATTCCCGTACACAGGAGGGGTGTTCCCGTTCAGGCGCGAAGACGAGTTGCCAGTACGCATGTTCGCAGGCGAAGGCAGCGCCGAGCGCACCAACAAGCGCTACCACTTCCTCTCCAAGGGCCAGCCGTTCAACCGGCTCTCCGTTGCCTTCGACTCGCCCAGCTTGTACGGCCATGACCCCGTGGAGAGACTCGACATCTTCGGCAAGGTTTGCGAGTCCGGCGTCAGTATCAGCACCGTGGACGAGATGGAGAAGCTGTTCGAGGGCTTCGATCTGTGCGCCTCAAACACCTCCGTGTCGAAGACCATCAACGGCAACTACTGGTGGCACCTGGCTGCCTTCTTCACTGTGGCCATCCGCCAGCAGGTGGCCAAGTTCGTCGAGGAGAACGGTAGGGAGCCGAGCGACGAGGAGCGAACGGAGATCAGGGCAAGGACGCTCAGCACCGTTAGGGGCACCGTCCAAGCGGACCAACTCAAGGAGGCGATGGGGCAGAACACCCTAGTGTTCAACCTCGACACCGCTCTTCGGATGATGGGGGACGTCGCGGAGTTCTACGTCGACAACAATGTGCGCAACCACTACTTCGTCTCAATCTCGGGATACCACATCGACGAGGCTGGCGCCAACCCGATCAGCCAGGCCGCACTCACACTGTCGAACGGGCTGACCTACGTCGAACTGTTCAACGCTCGCGGACTTGATGCTGACAAGTTCCTGCGCAACTTCAGCTGGTTCTTCTCCAACGGGATGGACCCGGAGTACGCCGTCATCGGCCGGGTGAGTCGCAGAATTTGGGCAATCGCGATGCGCGACCTCTACGGGGTCGGAGATCGCGGTCAGAAACTCAAGTACCACATCCAGGGGAGTGGTCGCAGCCTGCACTCGCAGGAGTTCACCTGGAACGACTACCGCACCACCCTGCAGGCGCTATACGCCCTTGCGGACAACGCGAACTCGTTGCATACGAACAGCCGTGACGAGGCATTTGGCACACCCACCGAGGATACGGTGCGAGACGCCGTGGCCATTCAGCTGATCCTGTCCAAGGAGTACGGCTGGCTGCAGAATGAGAATCCACTACAGGGATCTTACATCGCCGAGTGGCTGACCGACAACGTCGAGGAGCAGG
>CAZSPJ010000179.1:0-1807 GCA_964608795.1 uncultured Candidatus Poseidoniales archaeon
TGGTGGGCGATACAGGATTCGAACCCGTGTCACCGGCTTAGAAGGCCGGCATGATATCCAGACTACACTAATCGCCCGGTTATCCCCGCAGGACTCTCGCTCAAGAACCCTGCACATCATCCGAGACGTCATCTAGCAGCTCTCCAACCGCATCTTCCACCGCCTCCTGCATCTCATCGGCGTCTGAGCCGGCGCTCATGTTGAGGGAACCATCGTCCCTGATATCGTTCCTGATGTCGACGACGCTCCTCCCTGTCTCTCTTGAGATCTCCTTCTGCATCTTCTTGCGCTTCCAGCGCTTGGAACGGATCCTCTTCAGCGTGGTGACGATTCTCAACAGGGTCTCAAGGATAGCCAGCAGCACGAGGCTGCTGAAGAACGACTTTGCGAGTTCGGGCAGACTCTCTAGAAGTTCTCGGAACTCGCTCCACTGGACCGAGGTCGAACTGACAAGATAGACACCTAGGACTGCGAACGGGAGCATCTTTGCGACATCTCTAGAGAGGTCCTCGGTCCAGTACGCGAGAATCCGAACAGCTCCGACCACAGAGGTCGCGATGAGGGCGTTTCGAGTGTGGTCGGAACTATCGGAGAGCAGAGTCAGGATGACTGCTAGTACCAATGTCCAGAAGGCTATCAGGATGGGGACGACGACGATGTACTGGACGACGAAGAGCATGCTCCTCAGGTACTTCTTGACCTTGCCACCGAAGTCGTCGGCGTACTTGCTCAGATCCAAGGTTAGCAGGTCCTTCTTGGCCAGTATCCGGTAGAACATGAAGACGAAGCCGGAGTACACGGCGATTGCGATGATGGCCATCAACGTCGGGTAAGTCTCACGACCGAAGTCGACGAGTAACTCGAGCACCTCCTCACGAGTGGTTGGAATATCCACGTGGCTCACACCACGCTTTGACTCAAGGTAGTTGCCCTAGTTAGCGCTGAACGGGCGCGCGCACTTGGGGCACCTAGTGGGGGCACTTACCCTGACCCTCTCCCAGGTATGTCCGCAGTTACCGCAGATCCACTGTCTCTCCGGAAGGCTGTCCAGCACCTCCTGACGCAGTCGCCTGAGGACTGGAGATTCGGCTAGGCTCGGTGCGGGGGCGATCTGCTTGACGAGCTCTGCGTGGTTGCCGCCGTGCTCGACCATCCCCGCCGCGTGCAGAAGCTCGTGCACGAGGGTGTGGCGGAACAGCATCTCGTCACCGATGAGCACGGGGTTGAGGCCGATTGTGACGGCACCCGGTGCGACCCTCAGCCGACGCCGCCTGAACAACTCGTTGGGATCGTACTCGAAGCGAGTCATCCCGAGACGACTCTCGTCAGATGGAAGCCATTCCAGAGTCAGGTGCTTGCCGAGGTGACGCAGGAACGGCGCATCGTCCTCGCCGAGCACCTCCTTCAGTTCGTCGAGAAGTCCATCGGGCATCTCGGGCGCTTGTGCTACCCTCCCTCGTTCTCCGTCCTCGGCCACACCACAGCGTGCCCCATTCTCCTTAAATGGCCGTCGTCGGTGGCCCGTCCACTGGGCGTGTGGCGCAGCCTGGAAGCGCGCTTCCTTGGCATGGAAGAGGCCCCGAGTTCAAATCTCGGCACGTCCACCATTTTGCCCTTGCTGCTGATAGTATGCGCTTGCAGTAGCTCGATTCCCGAATACCGAGGTATAAAACCATCAGAACATGCCCAAACGGTGTGTAGAGGGGCATATTGCATTGATACTAAATAGTCTATACATACACGCGCGGCGCATGAAGTCCAAGCTAACAGCAACACTTCTTTGCACGCTAATGATTGCGTCAGCCCT
>CAZSPJ010000180.1:0-1800 GCA_964608795.1 uncultured Candidatus Poseidoniales archaeon
TGGCCAACGTGGAACTCGCCCGATGGTGTGATTCCCGATGCGATGACCTGCGAATCACCGCGTTTCTGCAGCGTCTGCGCGGTGTGGTCCGCCCAGTGCATTCGACTCCCTCAGACTGAAACTACTCTGACCAGTCCACGAAGGGGCACGCCCTCGAGCTCGTTGTTGTTCGACTTGTTGGCGAGCACCATGCAGAGTTTGACGTCAGCTCCCGCTGACCTGAGGTTCCTGATGGTCTTGCGCATCGTGGTGCCCGAGGAGACGACGTCGTCGATTACGACCACACGCTTGCCGGCAACACCGGCGAAGACCTCGGAGAGATGACCGCCCTCGTCCTCGTTTATGCTCCTGCTAATTGAGAGGTCGAGGTCCATCTGCCCGGCAATGGCCTGAGCGAAGGCGATTCCGTTGAGGCTGATGCCGACAATCGCATCGACCTCGTCACCAATCTCCTCCTCGATGATGTCGACGAAGATGTAGGAGGCCGCCTCTATCCTGCCGGCTCTGACCGCTATCGAGCGCCAGCCAATCTGGATGTCAGAAGGACGGTCCTCTGTGGCGACCCCGCTGGAGGACAGCCACTGGATGGTGGTCTGAGATAGAGAGAGCTCGTCCGCTATCTGCTGGGTGTTCAGGCCCTTGTTGCGAAAAGCCTCCACCTTGCCCCGCAACTCATCTACGCTCAGTGGCATCAAACCGCCCCACCGCTGGCTATCTATGAACTCACCGGGGATGCAATACGGGTAAATCCCGACTTTGGGCCGCTAAAAGCGCCCGGTGCTGCCGAAACCGCCCTCTCCGCGCTCAGTCTCGCCCAAGTCCCCAAAGTCGACTTCGCGGAAATCCACATCGGGTATGGGGGAGATCAGCATCTGAGCAATCCGCTCTCCTGCCTTGACCGTGTACGAGTCACCCTCTCCTATCCAGGTCATCAACACGAACAGCTCGCCGCGGTAGTCGGCGTCTATGGTGCCGATGCTGTGCGGCAGTATGAGTCCCTTGGAGCCGAGCGACGAGCGTGCCCTCACCTGACCCTCGTAGCCCACTGGGATGGCCACATGCAGCCCTGTCCGCAGTTTCATGCTCTGGCGGAACGGCACAACCGTGTCCTCGAGGGCGTAAAGGTCCCAGCCGGCGGCGTGCTCACTGCCGCGCGTCGGCAGTTGCGCGTCGGGGTGTGTGCGAGCCACCTTGACCTCAAGTCCCTCGTCCATGGGTTTCGTCCGCCGTTACAGTCTTTGACCGTTCGCAAGCGGCCAATGACGCCCGGTGGGGTGAAAAGGGGGCCCTGATTCGGCAGGCCGATGACTGACTATGACTACGATGTCCTGCTCGACCGTGCGCGCGAGCGCATACCCAAGGACATCAGCGAGCGCTCGCGTTGGACCATGCCCGAGCCAGACGTACTCATTGAGGGCAGCCAGACCATCCTGCGCAACTTCGCTGACATCGTCAACGCGATGGACCGCGATGCCAACCACGTCTACCAGTTTCTGCTCAACGAACTTGGTACATCTGGTACCCGCGAGCAGGTTCGCGTGTTGTTCAAGGGGCGCGTCCCTCCTGTCAGAATCAAGGAGAAACTGGTCGCCTACGTCAAGGCGTTCATCCTGTGCGACCAGTGCCGCGCCCCTGACACCCGCTTCATCAAGGAGGGGCGCACCAGCCTGCTGAAGTGCCAGGCCTGCGGCGCGACTCGTCCGGTACGACTGTGATTGGTCCACGGTTCACCTAATTCCAATGCTGTGGGAATGGTTATACGGATTCGGTTTCAAGGCCGACCATGCCAATAGCAAGGTA
>CAZSPJ010000181.1:0-1800 GCA_964608795.1 uncultured Candidatus Poseidoniales archaeon
CGAGCACCTGTTTGCCAGCGGCAACCAGAGCCTCGCACCTGTCCCCGTCCTCGAGCGGGACTAGGACGACGTCGGCCTGTCCGATACCTTCCCAGCAGCATTTGGCACGGGGCCCCTCTAGACCGGATATACTGTGGGCTGCCGCAGCACCAAGCAGGCTGACTGATTCTACAACTTCCTGCCAATTCCCCTCCCAGCCCCCAGGGGCTGCTTCGGATGCCACTGTGTCTCGCTGCTGCGACAACCTGCTGAGCAGGCCCGACACCCTCTCGGGGGTCCGGTAGTACAGATTTACCTCGATAGGACACCCCACGACTGCAGCGACTCGAATCAGTTCCTCTCCGGCCAGTACAACGGTGTTCCCGTTCACCGATATGACCGGGCGCTCAGCAGCCAGCAATCTGGCGGCGACCTCGCGGATGGCTTCCATCGCCGAGTCCGAGGTCGTCTCCCCGAGCAGGTAGTCGAAGGCCTCGCCCCTGCCGTGCGCTATCATCGCCGAATCCGCCAGCAGGCCCTCGGCAGCGGCTTCAACTAGGCTCTGCCGAGCCAGCAGAGAAGCCCGCCTCGGGTGGCTGTCTGGGATCTCCCCCACTACTCGCCACCCCCTATCAGCATCGACATATCCAATGATGGAACACCCATGTTTAGTGCACTCGATGAGACCAAATGGACGCCAGTAGATCCTTTCCTAATTCCATCTGCGTCACCCACTCCTCTCCAGTCTTCCAAGGATTCGAACACAATCCCTCCTGAAGCCTCGAGTATGCAATACCTAATCAGACCTCCATGATGCTCTTGCTCGGGGCCGTAGGCATACCTCCTTTCCCTGCCCCATAGAGTGAAATCCCGGTATACCTGGTAGGCGATATGTGGTTCCATGTTATCGAGCATTATCACCAACTCCTCATCCCCTCCTCTAGTTAGTTGAGATTCCCTCCACGCCTTTGCGGCAGCTTTAGCCTGTCCGTACTTCTGTACCTCGATGATGGTGAATCCCGCGTGAACATCCATGTCCACCGATGATATCACCCGTTGGATGGCCACAATCGCATCTTCACCTTCTTCGGTCATTGCGGCTAGGTCGTTCTCTTTGATCATCAATGCATCACTTCGGCCAAGCCGGTGGGTAAGTCCACCACCAATGTGAACAGCCCACTTGTCTAGAAGCCCCCATTCGGTCTTGCGGGTTGCTGCAACTTGCATTGGCCGTGCGGCCGTAACCCATCTGGCGGTGTTTGTGGCTATCCCCGAGAGCCTACCTAGAATATTCAGCATAATCCTCTCCAACCTCAGAAGTCCGACAGTTGATCCTTGTAGCGTTGCCAACGTGTCACCGTTTGTGACTGCACCCCCCTCTGAGACTCTCCATTGTATTGAACACCCTGGGAAATGCCTTTCCAGCAACCTCTGGGCTACGGGGCGCCCGCACAGAATACCCCGGGCCTTGGCTGTGATTCTCGCCTTAACCAGTCTGTCTGGACCGTTCCCCCCACCATGCTCGTCAGCTACCATCGCATCGACCCACCTGTCGATGGAATCGAGGAATAGGGGGGTTGGCTCGCCGCCAGACCACAGCAGGTCAGAACGGTCGTGAGGCAGCTTGGTCACGCCACTACGTGGCGCCGCTCCGCCTTGAATGGTCCGAAACGACATTTGACCACCCTCGCTGCGATTCACAGATGCGAGGCATCGTGGTCGGCGGCGGGGTAGCGGGCCTCGCGGCCGCGGTGCAACTCGCCGCAGACGGCTCCACCGTCCTATTGGTCGAATCGAGGGACACCCTCGGAGGCCGCGTCA
>CAZSPJ010000182.1:0-1795 GCA_964608795.1 uncultured Candidatus Poseidoniales archaeon
TGACGGAACATGTTCGCCTCGTCCCCAATGCTCAAACCCTCAGACCTCCAGCGCCACCTAGGTAGTACCATGTCAGACACAGTTGAACTAGACCGCGAATCAGACCCCCAAGCAGTACGCGGTTACGCATTCTACGATTGGGCCAAGTCGTCCTTTGAGACCAGCGTCACCACCGCTGTGCTGCCTGGATGGTTCGCTTACATCTTCCTGAAGGCGAATGGGTTGGAGGCCAGCGTCCTCGGAGTGGAGATGACCGGTGACGCAATCTGGTCGTATTCGGTTTCAATTGCCGCGATTTTCGTCGCCATCCTAGCCCCCTCTCTCGGAGTCATCGCCGATCGACGCGCTATCAAGATATGGTGGCTAAGGATTCTGACCTACTTAGGAGCCGGGTCAACAGTCCTGCTAGCCTTCGCCCCGATGTTCGGAGTTTCTCAACAGTGGGCATGGCTGATTGTGATGTTCCTCATGGCGAATGTCGGCTTGAACGGCGCGGGTGTGTTCTACAACGCACTTCTGCCCCATTTGGGCACCGACGACGAGATGGATGCCATCTCGAACAGAGCGTACGCCTACGGCTACTTAGGAGGAGGACTTCTCCTAGCAGTCCACCTTGGAATGTGGTTGACACTCACCGGCGATTGGGTTATCCCGTTCATCATGGCCTCGTCCGGAGTCTGGTGGCTAGGATTCGCTTGCCTGACCTTCGCTTGGGTGCCTGAGCCGCCAATTGAGAACGAGATGGAGACTCTCGGGTTCGCTGACTCTGCGAAATTCGCCTTCAGCGAGCTGAAGACGACCCTCGGCCAAATCACTCGCTTCCGCACGCTGTTCATCTACATGCTCGCCTACTTCTTCTTCATCGATGGCATAAACAGCGTCTCCGCCTTGGCTGGAATCTACGGAGTCACAGTACTCGGCCTGACCATCGGGAATTTGATCGTCATCATCCTGATCATCCAGTTCGTGGCCGCGCCCTGTGCAATCGGCTTCACCATGCTCGCAAAGAGGACCTCCACGCACTACGCGCTCTCTTTCTCACTGGTCATGTGGGTCGTTGTCATCGTTGGTGCCTTGTCCTTCGCCCCACTGGTTCTTGAGTCGCATGACGAGTATGATATCCAGTTCGACTGGGATACAGACGGCGATGGTATTGCCGATGCCGAAGATGATGACGCCGATGGCGATTGGTACTCCAACTTGGCGGAGGCAGAGGCAGGTACCGATCCACTGGATCCTGCCAGCACGCCCAATCCGAATCCATCGATATGGTTGCAGCAACGCCTAGCTGGAAAGGGACAGTATGTCGTATCTGTCAACAGCGGCACCTACGATAACGGCCTGTCTCAGAGCGATGAGGAGCAGGCTTGGGGGTCAGAATGGTCGGATGTTCTCCCGCTTCACTTAGTTGAGAACGAAGCCGGAGACACAATCTACGAGTTTGACGACCCCACTGACCCAGCGACAACGGTCTTGAATGCCAGCAGAATCTCTGGTTTCACCGCTACCTTCGACAAGGACAGTCGCTTGAGCATGAGTGTCCGAGGAGGGAATTTGGACGGCACCACCGCACTGGGAGACGATCATCCGACAAGCCTAGGCGACGGGCCCCTAGATTTCGTTTCAGATGCCGTTCGTGATAACATATGGGAGCCACTCGGATTCGGCGTCTTCCTTCAGTTCCTTCTACTGGGTTGCATGGCAGGAGCTCTGCTGGGCGGCTCACAGGGACTAGCGCGCAGCATCTTCGGTCAGATGGTGCCTGAGACCCGCAGCGCCGAGTTCTTCGGCTTCT
>CAZSPJ010000183.1:0-1791 GCA_964608795.1 uncultured Candidatus Poseidoniales archaeon
CAACCGCTCCCTACGCGACCATGTAGACCTCCAGAATCCCTTCCACGGCATCACAAGAGTGTGGATACGAGTGGGGTGCGACTCATCCATGGGGCGCCGATGCGAAACGGGCAAATGAATCTAGGGGGGCTATTCAAGCGGCTTCTTCGAGCATCATGTATGAGCCCGCAACGGTCACAACTGCAGAACCGAACAAGGCAGAGAGGAAGACTTCGAGGTTTGCTAGTCCCGATTCGTTTGTGGGAGATGTCAGATATCCTATTCCAGCAGACAAGTCTGCTGTTGCAAATCCGTACACCACCACGGAAAGAAGCCCCGCAACTGCCCCGGCGAGCGCGGCGTTGGGTTGTGTATTGTCCCACAGAAGAAGAAAGACAGGGGCTACCGTAGCCGCCGCTAGCAGGTCGGCGAACAGGAATATCTGGAATACACTGGCAGCTTGCATGGTTACAGCCAGATAAACTGCTACAGGCACCAACAAGATAGTTGCCAGACGGGCCTGTCTCAAGCTCATACTTCCATTGGATATGTCTCTGGATATGGATGCGATTATCGCGTTTTGCAGCGTATCCGCGCTTGAACATACCAAAGCGATGACGAGAACCACGAAGATCAGCATGAGGACGGGTGAAGGATCCATCGCCCAGAAGAATGCTGTAGATGGGTCGTCCAAGGGCCCCTGGCCTGCAGCAACCGTGCCCATGAATCCCATGAGTAACATCAATGGGAATACAAGAGCGGCTGCCAGCCAGGCTCCCTTGCGCAGAGACTCCTCATCCTTGGATGCCCAGTTGCGCTGCCAGTTTCCCTGAGAGAACATCTCGGCCGCTGTAATTGCGATGACTAGGGCTAGACCTGACTGGAAGCTAGCGAAATCTACGTGGGTTATGCTGCCGCCTGACCCCCAAGGACCTGGGGCCTTTGCGTTAGAGATCGTATCTCCTATGTCGCTGGCGAATATCATAACCAACGTGATTGCCATCAGCCAGATTATGGCCCATGCCTGCCACCTGTCAGTCTGCAATGAGGCTGGAAGTCCACCGTATGCTGTGTAGGCTGCTGTGAATATTGCGACTGGTAAGATTGCTATCAACGGAGGATAACCGAAGAGGAAATCCATCGCCTTTCCTATCGCTGTGAACTCTGCGAAAAGGAAAGTGAACATGTACAGAATGGATATCAGGCCCACGTACACCTGCATCGGCCTACCCACTCTCGAGCGGACATAGTCTGCAAGGGTTACACCCATTGGAAGTCTGCTTCGAATCATAGGACCAAGGTAGGCCAGTAATAGGAATGGTATGGCGGCCGATAGGGCGTATCCCAAAACATCGAAGAGACCTCCATAGTAACCAACCTCGGGGGGTCCGAAAAGCAGCCAAATTCCCATTCCCGAGGCAAAAAGGCTGAGTCCTATCCTGAGTGATCCCTGAGTCCCCCTAGCAGAGATGTACGAATCTTCATCCAGAGTTTTCCCCTTGGCTGCTCTGTAGCCAACCCAAGCGAAGAATACGAGTGTGGCTAGCATCAGCAGCAATGAAAGCAATACCAGCCCCCCACTGTGGGGGCCCGTGCAACCCAGCATGTTGGGGTCAGCAAGGAGGCAGCCTTGCATCGTCTCGATCTGATTCAATTATCATCACCCATGAACGGGTAGTCCCAGTTCTGTGGTATGTCGATTGCCCTCTTGACTGAGCGGGGGCTGATCCAGCGGAGCAGGTTCAGAGGACCTCCTGCCTTGTCGTTGGTGCCACTGGCCCGTGCCCCGCCGAATGGCTGCTGGCCGACTAC
>CAZSPJ010000184.1:0-1785 GCA_964608795.1 uncultured Candidatus Poseidoniales archaeon
ATCAATTCAAACACAAGTGTAAAACTAAACCGTAGGTGTAATTTTTGATACTTGAAGTTTAATTATAGCAGCGATAAGGCGGGCTTATGCCCGCCGTCATCGTTGGCTACACTCGCTCACCGTTCACTCCTGCTAGGAAGGGGGCGCTGGCGAGGACGAGGCCCGACGACATCGCCGCTACCGTCGTGAACCAGCTCATCTCGGATGTCGGCGTCGACCCCTCTCTGGTCGAAGACCTCATCGTTGGCTGCGCCTTCCCCGAAGCCGAGCAGGGCTACAACCTAGCTCGAATCATCACCTTCCTCACTGATCTACCTGAGAGCGTGCCAGGCGTCACCATCAATCGCTTCTGCGGCTCTTCCATGCAGTCCATCCATGACGCAGCAGCGCGCATCAACTCAGGACAGGGCCATGCATTCGTCGCCGGCGGCGTCGAGAGCATGTCACGTGTCCCCATGACCGGGTTCAACCCAATGCCTAACTCCACACTCGACGAGGATGCGATGACCTCGATGGGAACCACCGCGGAGAACCTCTCTAAGATCCATGGAATCGACCGCGAAGCCCAGGAGGCGTTCGCCATAGAGAGTCAGGCGAGGGCCACCACTGCTCGCGAGTCGGGCTCGTTCGCCGATGAGATAGTCCCCATCGAGACCACTGACGGGATGGTGGAGGAGGATGGTTGCATCAGGCCGGGAACCGACTCTAAGGCTCTCGGGAAGCTGCGCCCGGCATTCGATGCCAATGGCACAGTCACCGCAGGGACATCCTCGCCTCTCACCGACGGCGCAGCCTTCGTGTTCGTCTGTTCCGAGGAGTTCGCAGCAGAGCACGGCCTTGCGCCAATGGCCCGCATCGTGAGCGCGGCTGTCTCCGGGTGCGCTCCCGAGATTATGGGCATCGGCCCCGTCTCCGCATCTCGCAAGGCTCTGGAACGGGCCGGCCTGACTCTGGACGACATTGACCTGATTGAACTCAACGAGGCCTTCGCCGCGCAGTCGCTGGCGGTGATCGGCGAACTCGGACTGGACAAGGACAAAGTCAACATTGAGGGCGGGGCAATCGCCCTCGGACATCCTCTGGGTGCCAGCGGTGCGAGGATTACCGGCAAGGCGGCGCAGTTGATGCAGAAGAACGGAGCCGAGCACGCGCTGGCCACACTGTGCGTGGGGGGCGGGATGGGCATGGCCACCGTGCTCGAGAGGGTCTAGGTGGTATCTTGTCGAGTCCCATACAGCGCGTCGCCGTCATCGGCAGTGGCGTGATGGGGGCCGGAATCGCCGCCCATTGCGCTAACGCAGGCTGTGAGGTCCTCCTGCTTGACATCGTCAAGGAGGGTGGCGACCGCAGCGCTATCGCCAAAGCAGCAGTCCAGCAGATGGCGAAGTCGAACCCCGAGATGCTGATGCACAAAGGCAACGTCAAACTCATCAGCGCGGGCAACATAGAGGACGACTTGGATAAACTCTCAGAGGCCGACTGGGTGATTGAGGTAATTGTCGAGAACCTCGGCATCAAGACGAGCCTCTACGCAAGCATGTCCGAGCACATCGGCCCAGACACAATCGTCTCTTCGAACACCTCCACTCTCCCCCGATCCGAGCTAGTCGAGGGCATGTCTTCCGAGATGACCTCGCGCTTTCTCATCACCCACTTCTTCAACCCGCCTCGCTACCTCCCCCTGCTGGAGGTTGTCACCTCACCAGAGGTCGATGATTCAGTGACCGAGCGCTTGTGCTCGTTTGCCGACGAGCGACTCGGAAAGAGAGTGATAATGTGCAACGA
>CAZSPJ010000185.1:0-1775 GCA_964608795.1 uncultured Candidatus Poseidoniales archaeon
GGGGCCCGGTAGCCGTCGATACCCTCGTCTATGCAGCCGGAGATTAACTCGACATCGCGGCGGCGACCGAGTATGTCGTGCATCATAGTGAGCAGGACCGCTGAGTCCTTGCCACCTGAAATGGCCACGAGTATCCGGTACGGTGAGCCGTCCTCGTGCCTCGCGTTCTTGGACAGTCTAAGCTGCTGCCTGAGCTCCTTGGAGGTGCGTTTGCGGATAGAGACGGACAGGTGCTTGCCACAGTAGTGCTGGCCACTGTAGACCTGGTGGATGACCGAGGGCGAGTTGCAGCGGCTGCAACTCTCAACAGCTAGAGCCTCCGCCATGTGACGCGCTCGATGTGGATGGGCTTGAACCCACTCATGGACCACGAACAGAGATTTGCGGTGCGGATAGCGGGCCGACTCGGGCTCTTTCCCTAGTCGGTAGAGCGAATCCTGCTCATGCCGGTCTCGATGATGCCAGTGACGCGCTGCCACGGCAATACGAATCGCATGCCGGCCACCACCAGCAGGAACAGGCCGGCCGAGATGACCTTGCCGTAGGTCAGTTGGAGTTCAAGGGACTCGCGCACCTGACCGGACCACTGCGAGCCTTCAAGCAGGCCCACGAGCGAGATCAGGAAGTCGTCAAACTCGAGCGCTATCGCAGTGGTAAGGGCGACTACCGCGGTGATGCTCACCATGTGAACGATGTGCGAGTTCATCACGTTCCTGAACTGGGTGACGTACTCGGGGTTCCTCTTGGCCTCCTCGGGCAGCATCGCGGCGTACTCGAGGTGACTGATTACCGCGAGGCCGGACTCCATGAAGACGATGATCAGGATGGCTATCGATATCAGTGTCAGGGACAACGGCGAGACCAGCCCGCCGTACAGGGTCGCATCGCCGATCTGGGCGGGCAGCGGCTGCAGCCCGACATCGACTGCGTCGGTGATGCCCTCAAAGGTCAGCATGGCGTGAATCCCGACGACCATCAGGAAGTAGCCAACAGCCCAGGTAATCATCCTCTTCGAGAGTCCCCAAATGCCCATCAAGCCGGCCAGTATGGGGGCGAAGACGATGCCGAGGAAGACCATCTCGAAGATGAACAGGAACGGTTCCCACAGGTTCTCGATGTGGTTGAAGGCTGGGTTCTCGTGGCCGAACGGGAGGTGCGGTCCCGATACCACCATGGCGTAGATCCATGAGAGTAGGAAAGGCAGCACCATCCAACCCACGAAACCCAGAGAGACCAGCCTGTTGGCCCACATCTGGACCTTCTCGCTCCGATGCAGCAGGTAGACCCACAGCGCCGTGATGGCCGCGCAGAGAAGCACCGGTGCGACGAAGGTAGCATCCCCTGACAGAGTGTTCCCTGACAAATCGACGAGGCCGTGAACGAAGTCCGGCAGAAACAGGTCGATGGAGTCGGAGTCAGTCCAGTACCTCAAGCCCCTAGTGTGCTCGTAGGCCGGGCACCAGTAGGTCGATTCCGGGCCACCCGAGTCGGAAATGAACTGGTCTGTGCAGGAGCCGAAGACGCTGTTCATACGCTTCATCACGAGCAGTAACGAGGCAGTCGAAATCAGTTGCAGCACCAGAACCTGCCAGCGCCTGCGCAGCTTGGGTATGTGCAAGGTCTGAGATTCGGGGACCGATTCCATCGCCATCACACAGCCTCCTATATCGTCCTCACCTGCAGCAGAGCCTGCGAGAGCTCTACGTCGGGCATCCAGTCAATCACCTTGGCCCCGTAACCGGAGATCGCCGTGAGCCTGTTCTGCCTCTCGAGCT
>CAZSPJ010000186.1:0-1769 GCA_964608795.1 uncultured Candidatus Poseidoniales archaeon
CCAAGACGCCGTTCGTGATAGCGGCCAACAAGATTGACCGGATCCACGGCTGGAACTCCGAGCACGGCCGCTCCATGGCTGAGTCCATGGGCGACCAGTCGAAGGAGGCTATGGGGCTGTTCGAGCAGCGCTACTGGGACCTAGTCGGCCAGTTCGCCGAGCACGGCTTCAACATCGAGCGCTACGACCGCGTCACCGACTTCACGGCGGACATCGCACTCGTACCCGTGTCCGCACGCGAGGGCGAGGGCATCCAGGACTTGCTGGCTGTCGTCATCGGTCTGGCCGAGCGCTACCTCGACGAGCAGCTCACCGACATCGAGGGCTCTGGCGAGGGCACCGTTCTCGAGATGAAGGAGGAGCGGGGCTTAGGCAAGACGCTCGACGTCATCCTGCACCGCGGCTCAGTCAAGAAGGGCGACGAGATTGTGCTAGTCACCGACGATGGAGGGCGGGCAACCCGGGTCAAGGGCCTGTTCAGCCCACGCGGCATGAGCGAGATGCGAGATGCTGGCAACCGGTGGGATGCCTCCGAAGAGGCGCATGCGGCAAGCGGGCTCAAGATCTCGGCTCCAAACCTCGAGGGGGTCCTAGCAGGGACCACGTTGCGCGTCGTGCATAACGATGCAGAGCGCGCCGAGGCGCTCGCAGCCGCGCAAGCGGAGTCCGAGCTCTCAATCGAGCTCGAGGAGGAGGGTGTTTGCATCAAGGCGGACACCGTAGGAGGTCTTGAGGCGCTGGCCAAGGAACTCAACGCGATTGAAGTCCCAATCAGGATGGCCAGCATCGGCAAGGTCAGCCGCAGGGATATTCGCAACACCGAGGCGGCCAGCAATCCCCTGCACCGCGTCATCATGGCGTTCAGCACCGACATCCTGCCCGATGCAATCACCGAGGTGGAGAGTTCCGAGGCCGGTGCCAAGCACATCGGCTCGGACATCATCTATCGCATCCTCGAAGAGCATGAGGAGTGGGTCGAGCAGCGCACGCGAGAGCTTGAGGAGGCCAGTCGCGAGCAAGTGGTCTACCCAGCCCGCATCTTGCTGTTGCCTGACCACACCTTCCGCGTCTCCAAGCCCGCCGTTGTAGGCGTCAGGGTGGTGGCCGGGCGCATCCACGTCGGCCAGTACCTGCTCAAGGAAGAGCGTCGAATCGGGCGCATCAAGTCGATCCGCTCCGGCGAGAATTCGATGAAGGAGGCAATGCAGGGGGACGAGGTCGCCATAGCCATCGAAGGGGTCACCGTCGGACGCCAGATCGAGGAGGGGGACAGCCTGCTCGTGGACATCCCTGAATCACATGCGAAGAAGCTCAGGAAGATGGAACTGACAGCAGCGGAGCAGGACGTTTTCGACGAACTGCTAGCCATCCATCGGAAGGATGACCACTTCTGGGGCCGATGAGCGTTTTGATGCGCTCGGCGTTCATGTATACCGAATGCTCAAGTAGTGAATGAATGGGCCTTCGGTGCGTTATAGGACAGGATTCGGCATGGCGAAGACGGCAGACCCGAAGGCCCGCGAATTGATTGGGACGGTGTCGCAGATTTCCAACGGTCTGATGAACGAAGTAGCCAAGGTAATCATCGGCAAGCAGGAGAATCTTCGCAGAATCACCATCGGCATCCTATCGAACGGTAACACCCTCATCGAGGACTTTCCCGGACTGGCCAAGACGCTGATGGCGAACACCTTCGCCAGCGCCCTCGGGTGCAAGTTCAAGCGCGTCCAGTTCACCCCGGACCTGCTGCCCGCCGACATCATGGGGAC
>CAZSPJ010000187.1:0-1767 GCA_964608795.1 uncultured Candidatus Poseidoniales archaeon
GCGCCGAAGACGGCGAGCGAAGTGAGTATCTGGAAACCGAGTACTCTGTTCTGGATGCTGGCGAAGGCCTCCTGGAACATCTGGTAGCCGGCGAACAGCACACCGAAGATCGCTATCATAGCGGCCATAATGTTGGGAATAGCGGGAATCTGCTCTATTGCGATGACGCCGAGTATCAACGGAACCGTCATCGCTGCCCCGAGTAGACGTATCTGATCGGGCCTGAGTCTAGAAGACTTCGAGGGGGTGAGGCTGTAATCAGAGCCGAGCATCTTGTTGAGTCTCTGATCGGACACCTCTCTGAGTCTCATGTCGCCCAGCCACAGTTTCTGTAGCTCGATTCTGCCGTCATCGAGGCGGACATTCAGCACCCCGGGGATGTCCATCAGAGAGGACCTCAGTGCCCGGCGCTCGATTCCTAGTCTGGCCGCAACCTCTCGGGGAGTCAGGCCTACGACGCTCAACCAATCCACCTCCGGGCTGTGTCCAAGGTTCTCCAGCACCGCTGAGGCTCGCGACACCTGTCCCTTGCCAACGTCGAGAGAGAGCCTGACGGAGCCTTCTGTGGCTGATACCCTGCACTGCTCGATGCCTGGAAGCCTGCTGACCGCCCTCGTCGCCTTCATCGCGCAGTCTGGACAGTCCATCCCCCTGATGCCCCACTCGAACTCATGGACTCCGTCAGCGGCCAGGTCGGCGTCGAGCACGCCGGCTGCCGACTCGGCTACTGCTTCAATCGTCGGCTCGGGCTTAGGCTCGGGCTTCTTGCTGGTCTTGGGCCGGAGGAAGCCCGGCATCTTCAGCGATGGCAACTTGGGCATAGAGGGCAGGACCGGGGTTTCTTCCGGTTTCTGAGAAACCGGAGTCTCATCATCATCATCGTCCAGAATGAGGAACTCCTCTGGTTCCTCGTCCATGAACAGGCCATCTAGCGGTCCCGCTTGAACATGATGATTCATTCTCGGGCGGTGGAGTCATCAGCCTCTCCCTGCCCCGCAGCCCCATGGTGGAGCTTCCCAAGGGGCGAAGGTGGGACATGCTGGTGTTCGACGTCGATGGCACTCTGATGGACGCGAACGGCTACCACCCAGATCTCATCCCACTGATTCGCGAGGTCGAGGCCAAGGGGTTGACGGTGTCTCTGGCCTCGGGGCGCACGCTTCCCAACGTGACCCCGATCAAACAGTCTCTGGGAGTCTCTGGATTCATCGTCGCCGAGAACGGTGGCATGGTTTGGGACAGCGGCGAAGGACGTGAGATAGTGGCACTGGCGGACGGCTCGAGGGCTAGGGCCGCTGCGGAGTGGTTGGGGACTCAGGTCGAGGGCTTCGATGCGGTTGGGATAGAATCGAACCGCTGGCGCGAGACCGAGTGGTGCCTGTACGAAAAGGAGGACGAGGAACTGATGCGCCAGCTCCTCGCATACACTGAGTGGTCCGACCTCATCGTCGTCTCGACGGGGTTCGCCATCCACATCACAGCCCCCGGAGTCGACAAGGCCTCGGGGCTGCGAGTAGCCTTCGAACAGCGTGGCGTCGACCCAGAGAACGTACTGGTCTGTGGTGACGCGCCCAACGACGTGTCTATGTTCGAGCTGTGTGGCTCCTCAGTCGCTGTCAACGACGCCTACGAGGGCGTCGCCGAGGCTGCAGACCTGCTGACCGACGCCCGTGGGACCGAGGGCTCGGTCGAGCTTCTCAGGGCCCTAATCGACATCCTGTGAGATTCAGTGGTGCAGGTGGCAGGATTTGAACCTGCGAAGCACTA
>CAZSPJ010000188.1:0-1764 GCA_964608795.1 uncultured Candidatus Poseidoniales archaeon
CCTGTTCTGGGATGTCGACCTGTTCTGGGATGTCGACCTGTTCTGGGATGTCGACATGCCGCTCCTCGTGCCAGGTATCGTGGCTGGCATATTTCAGATCCACTGAATCAACGGGTGCTTCCTCTTCTGCTTTCGCAGCAGCAGCGGCTTCTTCTTCGGCGTTTTTACCCATATCAGCAGTAATTGCGCCCGCAACACCCACTGCGGCTGCTCCGGCAGCTATGGCCTCGGGGCTTGGCATTCTCGAGACGATTTGTTCCTGCACAGAGTTGGCACGAATCCTCCAGATTCTTCGAGCAGCGGACTGTACGCTGAAAGGCAGTTTCTCGATCTCCTTCTCAACCTCAGAATCGGCAATCGCCCTAGCCTGCTCGACTGACAGACCCCCATCTGTGACGGACTGCTCCAACTTGGATATCAACTCTGGGAAATTATCTGTAATCTTGTCGAATTCGGATTTACCTGCATCGGAATCTGGAGCAGAGGGCGGTTCATCAACTGCGACCTTGAACGGCACATAGGCTAGTTCGCGCCCATTGTTGTCCGTGTCGTGCAACCTCAGAGTCCATTCCCCTAGTCCTGGGTTGGGCAGAGTGAAACCACCGCTGGTCCTGCCTTCAAGATACTTGTAGCTAGTTTCGTGCTGGTCATTGACTGCCTCGTCGCCATGCGGGATCTCTGCCGGTACGATTCCTATCCAGGCGTCTCCTGGTAGTTCGGGGGCCGTGAAGGAGAAATCGATATTCTCGCCACTCTTGAACGACGACCGTGGCAGAGTGATTTTGATTCCTGCGGACTCTGGTTCGGCGGCATCATCGACGGTTGACTCGCCCGACCCACCTGCAGAGGAGATGGTAATCCTGCCCACACCGACCCATCTCCTAGTTCCGGTGGGCAGTGAGCCATCGCCCCTTGGTCGCGACCAGCCCCCTCTGTACCAGTCGTTGCTGCCGTCCTGCTCCCTGTCGTCGAGGCTCCACGAGGGTGCGCCGCCGCTGTTGGCGTTGTAGAAGTAGAGGCGGTTCCCCCCGGCGCTCTTGTACCAGGGCTTGCCGTTGATTTGAGTGCCCTGCAGGTCGTACTCGCCGTTGTATGCTTCGTTGGGATGGTCGGAGATCGAAACGCCCCCTCCAACCGGGACTGATTCAGTTGAGCCTCCGTCCATGAGGACCAGTATCTCAGGCAGATCCACAGAGCCATCCGAATTGGCGTCTATGGCCCCGAACACTGCCCTAAGTACGGCCGCAGGTGCCTGCTGGCCGGTGATTGACTCGAGGGCCGCCGCGAACTCGTCCTCGGAAAGCGTGCCGTTACCATCCAAGTCGTACTTTGAGAACAGAGCCTCTGCAGACAAGCCCTTACTGCGCAGTACCTCCTGCAGATTCTTGATTGCCACAGCCTCTATTGTGCCGCGGGCGCCCTCCATCATGTCCCGTGAAAGGGCAGGACAGCAATGAGGATTTTCCCGGCCAACTTCTATTCTGATTGCGTGGATCACACGAACGGTGGTCTTCTGATGCTTGCTTTGACCCTCTTGCGCGGGCTCGACTGTATCCAGACCTCCTGGCCCAGACTAGCTGGCTGTAGGTACGCCATCGCTATCCCAGTCCGTCCAAGACTGGGTGAGGGGCCTCCACTGGTGACGTAACCGAGTATGCTCGCACCCTCCTCCTCGGCCGAGAGAACGGCGTGCCCTGGCCTTGGCGAGGGTCCTCTCTCCAAGCACTCCAAACCTTGCCACTTGGCTCCTGACTCGAGTGACTC
>CAZSPJ010000189.1:0-1758 GCA_964608795.1 uncultured Candidatus Poseidoniales archaeon
CCTTGGCCCTCGCCTTGGCCGCCTTGCTCCTGCTCGGATTCGCCGCCACCTTCGGTGCCGCCGTCTCCATCTCCCTCTTGGTTGCCCTCGAAGTCAGGATCGTAGGCGTCAGGTATACCGTCGCCGTCGGAGTCCGATGTCGATCCGTCGTTGGGATCGTTCGGGAATGCGTCGTCAGCGTCGTTCGTTCCATCTCCGTCAGTGTCCGCGTTGTTCGGGTTGGTACCCGCAGCGTACTCCTGGGAGTTAGTCAGACCGTCGCCGTCCGGATCAGCATTCGCATCGCCAGCCGAGTTCGGGTTGAGGCCGTAGGCCACTTCCCACCCGTCTGGCAAGCCGTCGTTGTCGGTGTCTGGGTTGTTCATATCAGTTCCTGCATTCTGCTCCTCTGCGTTGGTCAGACCATCGCCATCCCAGTCGGCACCGCCGTCATCAGGATTCAGAGGGTCGGAACCATCGGCGCTAACGCCGGTGGATCCTGCCATCATTACGAGAAGCAGAGCAATCAACATACTCGCGTTCTTTCTTTTCTGCATTTTCTTTTCACTTCCAAATTATCAGTTCAGAGAACCCGCTGTTCTCTCTTTCCGGCGAGCGCGCGCGCTGAGGTGTGCGCGGGAGACTCGAGCCGGGAGGTTCGGATGATAGTCTGGAACTAGCTGATTCAAGGGTTCTTCGACTGACAAAACGCTGTACTGAGCGCTGTTTTGCTCGTCTCCAAAACCTGCTTTACCTCTGCTTGTTCCTCCTTTACTATTCATCCATTCTCACGGGCTTTCACAGGGAACCCACTGTTCCCTCTGATTCTGGAGCCCCTCGGGTCATATTTCAAGGGTTCCCGTGACTGAATCACGGTGTGAGCTTTGCCAATTCGGCGTTGAACCGAGCCGAACCTAGGTAATGCATCACCGGGGCTGCAAGGGTGCTAATGACGAGAGCCACTAGGAACACGATCGACCAGAGCTCGATACCGCGTCCGAGTGTGAGGTAGAGGAACCAACCGAAGAGGACGAATATCCACATCCTGTAACGGCGGGCGAACAGCGAGGTTCGCGCCTTCACGATATCGTCGGAGTAGAGCTGCGGGGCATCCTCAGGGTCGACGAGGTCGTTGTCAACCGCGCAACGCACGCAGACCTGGTAGCGCGGCCCGTTGCCGCTGACGAACTGGTCGAGCGGATAGTTCTGGGTGCATATCCTGCAGGTGGGCATGTCGCTCGAGCAGAGTCACAAAGGCGCGCTCCTTCAACGCTACGGTCGGCTCGACAGTATCTAGCACCTAGATGTCCTTGGCAGTAATCCAACCGACCTCGAGCCTAGTCAGCCACGCCTGCGAGGCCGCCTGAAACAGCCTTCCCTGAGGTTTTCCGATAGTCCGTCCATCAATGCTGCCGATAGAGCGGATGCCCATGCCGCTGCCGCACACCACCATCTCGGACGCGCGTAGTATCATGCCGAGGGTCAGTCTGGCCGGTCTCACTGGGATGCCTGCTGCTTCAAGCCCCGGTCCGATCTGTTCGATGGTCACAGAGTCCAAGGCGCCGTCACTATGCCGAGGATGGTAGGCCACGCCGTCGTGGTCGAGCAGCAGAGGTGCGCACCTGTCGCCGTCTACTAGGATACCATCCTCGAACAACAGGGCGATGTCGGCGCCGTGCTCGATAGCAGTCAGCCTCGCGTCCCTGTACGGCTCCCATTCTGCGTGCTTGGTGCCCCTGACAGGCTCTTCCCAGTTTGGAGCTGTGAGTGAGATTGCGG
>CAZSPJ010000190.1:0-1755 GCA_964608795.1 uncultured Candidatus Poseidoniales archaeon
GCCCAGAAGCCGGAAGCGAATGAACCCTATCCGAAGAACGTCGGGCAAAACTATTCATGACCGACGCTTGGATTGGCGGCATATGAGACGAGTTGCGTTGCTGCAGTGCTTCCTGATGGCTTCCGCTGTGCTACTGTGCACGGCCCCATCTGCTTCAGCCGATGTGGCCGAGACGGTCATCAGCGACAATGTGACATGGACAAGTGAGCAGTCGGTAGAGGGCACGGTCAGAATTGTGAGCGGCGGTCATCTGACTATCGATGGCACCGAGGTCCGCATGCACTCGAACTCCAGCATCGTCGTCGAGGCTGGTGGAACTCTTACTCTGAATCAGGCGAGCGTGGTCGCGGAGGAGCCTCCCACTGCAATAGCCAGCATGGGGTATTGGGATGAGGTCAACATGTCGAAGTTCAAAGTCCCGGGAGATGGGATATCAGGACCGTTCAGCGTCAAGATGCAGGCGATGGAAGGAGACAGTTACTACGGTGACGCAGCGCACGTGGCAGGCGAGGCAATCAGCATCAACGGCTCATCGCACACCTTCTCGTTCGCAGACGGTGCGGGAGACGTGTGGATTGGCCTGACCGGTTACTCGTCGAGTGCGGTGACCGTTGCCTCGATTACCATCGAGCCCGAAGTGGGCGGCAGCTCCACCATCCTCGGCAGTGACCTTGAATCAGTCAACATGAGGAGCGCGGGAGAGCAGGACTTCACCATCCAGATTGAGGGAGAGATGACATCAGGGAACTCCGCCGTCTCAGGTGGTCGTATCACCGTCAACGGCGCCATGAGCGCGGATGACACCGACTTCGACAGAGTGGGTCCAGTGATCCTTGGGAATTCAGGCGAGATTGAACTGCTCGGGGATTCTGCGTTCTCCGGCAGTCTCGATGACCACGATGTGCGCGCGGGGCCCGATTCGGCGGTTTACTGGGGCGAGGATGTCAGCGGTTCAGGCGGGCTAATCGATCGCTGGGAGCGTAGGGTCTCGGGCCAAACCATACAAGTCGATGCCGACTATGTGGTCCTCAGGATCACAGGTATCGGCCCTCAAGAGTCCACGCAGGAGATTTTCAGCCTAGGCGGGTTCGCTTCTGTGGACTCAGGCAGTGAGCGCGTAGTCGAGATCGGCTACTCCGACGGGACTGTCTGGACTGAGTCAGCGACCATCGAGGTGGTGACTTACGTGACTGGCTGGAACCCCGAGACATCGGGCATCGGCAACTACGGTGGCGGTCCGGTCACTTTGAGCTGGGCGCAGAACACGGTGCTGGACTCGGGGACTCCATACGTGGAGTGGGAGTCGCTCGAGATAGCCAATGGCGCTTCGACCAAATCCACAGGGCAATCCATGCCGATACTGGCCCGATTGGCGAACAGGGGTACTGCCTCTGCGCTACTGTACTTCACCTGCGATGTGGTGGAGACGGGATTGGAGGCCAACATCGGAGGATTTCAGGAGGTCGGTATCGACGCCGGCGAGTCCGTGGAAGTATCCTTTGGCTGGCGCAACAGCGAGGTCGGAGATGCAACCCTGTCATGCCGCGTTCTTACACCTTCACAACTAGTAGAGGAGGACGCCTTCGGGGGTGGCAGCATAAGTACGGGGTTGGCGACTTGGACGGAGCCGGTCGAGGGCGACTCCCTGCCTATACTGCCCCTGTTGGCTGCAATCGTCGTGGGGGTGGGGATTGCCGGTATGACGATGCTCAGGCGAGCGTCGGATGCAATCGTCGAAACTGAGGAAGAGGATCC
>CAZSPJ010000191.1:0-1744 GCA_964608795.1 uncultured Candidatus Poseidoniales archaeon
CCCCACAGCAGAATCAGCAGGAACATCGGAATCAGGGTCAGCTCCCAGAACACATAGAACACGAACAGGTCGAGGGCGACGAAGACGCCGAGCAGCGCCCCTTCCATTATCAGCAGTAGTGGGAAGAAGAGATGTCCTCGCTTGGCATCCCACTCGACCAACATCGAGATAGGTATGAGGATGGCAGTCAACCAGACCATCGGGAAGGAGAGGGCGTCAGCGCCGACCTTCCAAGTAACTCCGATAGCCGGAATGAGATCTACTGCTTCGTTCTGGAGCACGTATCCGCCTTGGGTGATGTTGGTCCAATCGATGCTGCCTACCTGGCCGAGGAATAGCATGGTCGTGATAGCGGCTATGGCGAGAGCAACTCCTATGCTGATATTCCTTGAGACTCGTATCAGTCCCTCTGCGGGTGACTCCGGCAAGACTCTTGGGAGGATCAGTAGCAGCAGCCCCATAGCTAGTGGGACGAGCGTGATTACTGACAGGGGGTCGTCAATCAAGCACTCACCCCCCACAGCAGCGCGAAGATGGAGAGCATCCCGACCGCTGCCATCAGGATGTAATCGCGAGCGCTGCCAGTGGTGATTCTGCGGACCTGCACCGAGCCGGATGAGGAGTTGGACTCGATCTGCTTGATGACGCCGTCAATGACGTTCTTGTCGAACCATGCTGAGAGTCCAGCGAGTGGTATAGCGGTCTTGGCGAGGGCCATCTCATAGAGGTCGTCGAAGTACAGTCTTCTCTGGAGCGCTTCGGCGAGCTGGGAGTCTGCGAGTTCGGAGACGTCCTGCGAGCCGAACCTGCTTGACAGATCGACGAGCCAGGAGACCAGCGGGTTAGCCTCGACGCCGTCGATTAGCCTGCCGCCGTGGATACGCGAGGCCATCACCGGTCCGATGACCATGGCGATGAGTATGGTGGTCCAGCCGACCAACCTGAGATTGGCGTCATCTGGAACGAAAGCGTGTTCGAGCGTGTCGAGGACGCCATGGAAGGAGAGATGGTCGTACCCTGGGTCACCGAGATACTCCGCCGCACCGAATAGAGCGAGTCCAAAGCCACCGATGGCGGTGATGATGGTGAGTATAATCAGCGGCTCCTTGATCCATGGTGTTGCCTCATGGACGTGCCCAACGACCTCACTCTTCGGGGGGCCGGCGAAGGTCATCAGCCACATCCGAGTCATGTAGAAGCCGGTCATCCCGGCTGTGGCCAGCACCAGCAGGGCCGGGACGAACATCAACGGCTCCTCATGCAGGCAGGCGGCCCAGGTCTCGGCTATGATGCCCTCCTTGGACCAGAAGCCACCGATGAGGGGGATGCCGATGATGGACATCGAACCGAACATCATCGCCGTGGCGGTGACAGGAAGTTTGGCGGCGAGGCCGCCCATAATACGCATGTCCTGTGGGTCGAAGTCACCGTGGTCGTCGCCCTCGTTGGTGCTGTACTTCTCGCTCAGCTCACGCACGTGGTCGTGCGCGTGGTGCACCTCGTGGATGACCGAGCCGCTGGCCATGAACAGCATGCCCTTGGCCATGGCGTGGTTGAACAAGTGGAACATCGAGGCGCCGATGACGAAGTACCCCGCGTGATGTTCGCCTATGTTGAGGAACAGCAGGCCTGCACCCAGCCCGGTGAAGATGTAGGCCAGTTGACTCATCGTCGAGTACGCGAGTACCTTCTTGATGTCATTCTGCACCAACGCGATGGCTGCTGCCATGAACGCCGTGATGCC
>CAZSPJ010000192.1:0-1726 GCA_964608795.1 uncultured Candidatus Poseidoniales archaeon
TTTCTCCGAAGGCAACGGGCTCGGTCTTCTCAAGGAAGACCAAAGGCCCCTTCACATCAGTAATTGTCCTGTATTCTTTTCCGCTCATTCATGGCACCCCCTTAGTTGTCCTCCATAGTCCCGGCGATCTGCTTTGACATCTCCCCGAGCAACTCATCGATGCGTTCACCGTAGCCCTGCTCGAAGCGGCCTCTCATGAGGTCGGTGCGTGCGGGCACGTTGACGACCTCCTCGAGACCAGCGCCTCCGGCGATGGCTTTCTCCGATTCTTCCTGGAAGGTCAGGATGGCCTTGGCCATGGTGTACTGCAGGTCGAGTGTGCTGAATGTGTCGACATCGTGGAACGCGTTCTGCTGGAGGAAGTACTCGCGAATCATACGCGCCACCTCCAGAGTAAGTTGCTGGTCTATCGGCAGTGCGTCCGAGCCGACCAACTGGACAATCTCCTGGAGTTCCGCCTCGACTTGGAGCAGACTGCTAATCTTGGTCCGGACCTCAGGGTAGTCGCTTGCGATGTTGTCGCGGTACCACTGATCGAGGGCCTGTGGGTACAGGCTGTACGAGCTGAGCCAGTTGATTGACGGGAAGTGTCGCTGTCGGGCGAGTCCGGCGTCTAGCCCCCAGTACACCTTGACGATTCGCAGAGTCCCCTGACTGACCGGCTCAGAGATGTCTCCACCGGGTGGTGACACGGCTCCGATGACTGAGATCGAGCCATCGTCACCGGCTAGGGTCTCCACACGTCCGGCGCGTTCGTAGAACTCCGCCAACCGGCTCGACAAGTATGCTGGGTAGCCCTCCTCGCCGGGCATCTCCTCCAATCTGGAAGAGATCTCACGCATGGCCTCGGCCCATCGGCTGGTGGAATCGGCCATCAGAGCGACGTCGTAGCCCATATCACGGAAGTACTCGGCGATGGTGATTCCGGTGTAAACCGAAGCCTCGCGAGCGGCCACTGGCATGTTGGATGTGTTGGCAATCATCGTGGTCCTGTTCATCAGAGGCTTGCCGGTGTTCGGATCGATCAGGTGCGGGAACTCGCTGAGGACCTCGGTCATCTCGTTTCCTCGCTCGCCGCAGCCGATGTAGACCACAATCTGGGCGTCCGACCACTTGGCCAGTTGCTGCTGGGTGACCGTCTTTCCGGACCCGAAGGGTCCGGGAATACCGGCAGTACCGCCCTTGGCTAGGGGGAAGAGGAAGTCTAGGATTCTCTGACCGGTCACTAGAGGTACGCCGGGGGCGTACTTCTGAACGAAGGGGCGCGGGGTCCTGACAGGCCATTCCTGCATCATCGCAATCTCGGTGCCGTCGTCGAGTGTGCACACCGTCGTGGTGATGTTGAACTTACCCGACTGGATGCTGGCTACCTTGCCGCTGTTGCCAGGGGGCACCATGACTCTGTGCTCGACGGTCTCAGTCTCTTGGACGGTGCCTATGACGGCGCCTCCTGAGACCTCGTCTCCGACCGAGACTGCCGGGTTGAACTCCCACTTCTTCTTCATATCGAGTCCATCGGCATCGACGCCGCGCGTGATGAACACGCCCATCGTCGCCTCTAGGTCTTCGAGGGGACGCTGGATGCCGTCGTAGATCTGGGTCAGAAGACCCGGGCCCAGTTTGACGGACAGGGTCTGCCCCGTTCTGATGACTGGTTCTCCGGGCTTGACCCCGGATGTCTCCTCGTACACCTGAATGACCGATTGGTCGCCGTGCAATTCGATTA
>CAZSPJ010000193.1:0-1714 GCA_964608795.1 uncultured Candidatus Poseidoniales archaeon
TCGTGGTCGTAGTCGACGTCGACTCCGTGCAGTATCAACTCCCAGGAGTCAAGCGTTCCATTATCGCTCGAAGAAGTGTCTCGCACCTTCAAGGTCCAAGTTCCCAGAGATGACTCATCCCAGTGTCTGACCGTACTAAACATCCAGTCAGAGTAGTCGTTCCCATCATCACCGTGTGTCTCAGCCAGCCATGATTCAGTGCCCAATGGCGATACTAGAACGATGTCCAAATCACCACGAGCCGAGTGCGTGATGTCAACAGAAACATCCACGCTTTCCAAGGAGTACTCATCGGTGACTACCGCAGTTACCTCGGACCATGAGTTGTCATCGTCGGGGATGTCTAGAGAAGGGGTGTAAGGGCCGTAAGTAGCGTTCAACTCCTCTCCCACATTAACCCAGTTCTCGGCTACAGATACCGCGGCCCCCGCGTCGACCGCTCCGAAGCCGTACTTGTGCGATATATCGTGACCGGCACCGTTGACGCTCCATGACGAGTCACTGGCATCGTTCATGCGCGCGCTGTTGACTAGAACGTGCTGTACGTCTCTCCAAGTCAAGTTCTCGTTAGCGTCGAGAATCAGCGCTATGACCCCAGCGGCTAGAGGGGTCGCGCTCGAGGTTCCACCGAAGTCGTGAGTGACGTTGCCGCTACTGTTGTAACCGCCCGAACCGGTGATGTCTGTGGTGGTGATACCCTCACCTGCTCCGTTGGAGTGCGCCGCAACGAGGATATTGGCACCTGGCTCGGCGTAGGAGGACTGCTCACCTTGGTGGCTGATGGCGGTGACTGCGATTGTGAAGCGGCTGTTAGCGTATCCATCGTAGTTCGAATCGTCGTTTGAGCCTAGACCGTTTCCTGCAGCCCAAGTTATCAGGTTACCAAGCCCCTCGCGTCCATTGTAGGCATCACTCTCGAAGGCCGCCAGCGTCAGTGGACCGGGACCTTCGAGCCTTTCCCCATCGTCGTAAGGCCCCCAAGAGTTGGTGTAGATGTCGATGTCGTCACTTTCGTAGCTCAACGCATCGGCCTCTGTAGCATCACTGGCCCAGCAGGCGATTAGCGTCGAACCGGCTATGGTTGCATTGAAGGCAACACCGGTGACGTCGAGAGCATTGTTCCCGACTGCAGCGGCCACTCCAGCGACGGCAGTACCGTGACCGTTCCAACCGGTGGGGCTGGGATCACCATCATCATCGCACCAGTCATATGAAAACAGTGCGGAATAGTGTGGCTGCAGATCACTGTGTTCGTGATCCAGACCGTCGTCTATCACGCTAATCACCACTCCAGAACCAGTGTATGTGTCCCAGGTGTCTGTGACATTGGCGTCCTCTCCAGGTAAACCATTGGTTTGGCCGGTATTCTCGAGGTGCCACTGCGCGGCGAATTCAGTGTCATCGGGTGCTAGGCGGGCGTTTTGCTTCTTCTCCACGAGTGGTGAGAATGACTCTATCTCGCCTGCTTCGAGAGACTGCTGCAACAGGGGTATCGACCGCAGAGGGTACTCGAATTGCCAGATGTATGCCCCCCGTAGGATTGGAGCCGACTCTGAGGATTCGGGAGCCGCCTTGGTCCAAGGGTGCTTGTCGATGGGGACTCTTGTGACTACGAGCCATTCGTGAGTTCCCGACAGGTCCTCCTCGGAGTAACCGCTCATGTCACCGACCCTCTCGAAGGCCAACTGAACCGCGCGTGAGTATGTTGGCAGTA
>CAZSPJ010000194.1:0-1701 GCA_964608795.1 uncultured Candidatus Poseidoniales archaeon
ATATCGACCCTGTCGGGGTTCATCACCAGCACCAGATCGCCGGGGTCGATGGCTCCAACGGAGCCTTCGTCCTCATGCATCATAGAGCCGGACTCGACGACGACCATCGGCGGGAATGAGCCAGTCGCGACCCACATCGATCCGAGCATCAGAACCACTAGTCCAAGGGCCAGCGTGACTTCTCTGGCTATTACTGGGGGCATCTCACTCCTCCTCGTCGCTCGGTCCGGTGCGCGGCCGGGTAGAGAGCAGCAAGCCTGCGAACAGGGCGATGAAGAGCAGGCTGATTACGTCGTAGTGAGGAGATGTCTCGTAGACTCGCGCCTGCTCGTAAATCGATGCAGTCAGGTCGAGCGTGTGGTCGCGCGCGCCGCTGGCGCTCGTGAACAATCCCAGCAGGGTGTTGGAAGTGAGCAGCAGGGTCGCAGTGATAGAACCAGCAATCAGACCCCGGTTGACAGACTGTTGCCTGAGAACATGCAAGCCCGGCAGGGCGTTAGAGAGAGTCGAGTCGCTAGTGTACCACCAAGACTTTTCCGAATTTGATTGGATTTCGACTTCTTCGACTTCTGTGTGAAGAGTTGGGTCATACAGACTGCTAGGACTCACAGGCTCGACCCTATACTTCTTGCCGATGTTGACATTATGCATCTTATACAGTCCCATCAAGCGCGCTTGGTACGACTTGCCGAGCATGTCCGCGGCGTCCTCAGCCTCCTTATGGCGACGAAGGATTTCAGGTCGCGAATCGAGGAGCAGGATGCCCTCGAGAATCTGTCGTTGTCCCCAGTAGACGAAGAACTCGGGTGCTGCGTAGAACGCCAATATCAGACCACCGACGAAGGCCAGCCAACTCCACGGAACTAGATGTTCGACCTCCGGGTCGCTGTGACCTCCTAGAACGAACAGGAAGACAAAACCCCAGACAAGGCTGGAGACGGAGATTATCGTCGAGTACGCGATAATCTGGAAGTGGCGGTCGCTCTGGCTCTCCCACCAACGGCCGAACGGCCCCAGTCTGACAGTGCCTCGACGCGCCATCTCCCTCGACACGGGGTCGTGCTCTCCCGATTAGTGCCTTCCGCCGGGGTGTTTGCTCCGATAACGCCGCTGCATGACCCCCCAGAGCATGAAATCCGATTGTTTCATGTGTGGAGTGCACCGCTTCGCTGCGATGAGGTACCTCTGGATGGCACTGCTGCTGGTCTGCAGCGTGGTCTCCGGGTGCTTCGGGGCCGAAGGACCGCAGGAGTTGGACCCGGACGGAGACGAGGACGGAGACGGGCTTCCGAACGGCTGGGAGGAGGAACGCGGGCTCGACCCGCTGAACGGCAGTGATGGGGTGGTCTGCCACGGCATGGCGGAGCACTGCCTGCGGAGCTACGACAACTTCACCTTCCCGGAGACGCACAACTCGTTCGCCACCATCGAGGACGGTGTCTGGATGGCGATGAACCACTACACTGCGCTACAAGCGCAGTGGGATGGCGGAATCCGCGCTTACATGCTTGACACCCACCACCTCTCGAAGGACGATACCGATGTTGAGGATGTCCGGTTCTGCCACGGCGACCCGGACTCGACCTTTCTGCATCCGTGCATCTACTCCGAGGTGGATGCCTACGCCTGGTTGAGCCACCTCGGCTCGCTGATGAACAACAGCAGCGGCGACGTGGTCAGTCTGCTGCTGGAGAACTACGT
>CAZSPJ010000195.1:0-1688 GCA_964608795.1 uncultured Candidatus Poseidoniales archaeon
AGCACCTCGAGGCGTGGAAATCCATCTTCGCGCCCGAGCGAGCAGCCGAACTGCCTTCGCTCTCACTCCTCCTCGAGAAGCTCTCTGTGACTCCGTAGGCTCACGATGACAAGGGGTGCCGTGAAAAGCCACCAAGTTAGAATCGAACCAGGCCCAACAGTCATCTCCCCGTGGAACCCAATCAGCGATTCGTAGCCCGGCTCCCCCTCCAAGGGGGCGTTGTCTATGACGGCCTGCCTGTCCTCCTCCTCAAGCAGTCCGAGATCGAAGCCCACTGAATCATATGTGAATGAAATCCCGTCGAAAGACAAACCCAAGTCTTCGTCCTGTTCGAAATGGGCGAATTGGTCAACATCGACGGTCTCCTGCGTATTTGTATCGAAACCTCCCGTGGAAGACTCTTCTCCGCTGGCTTCGCCCCCTGAGATGCCAAAGTCAGCTGCTGCTGCCAGTGGGACAGCGGTCAGAATCACGATGGTTCCGAGTAACCACACAGAGACAACTGTCGCCTTAGTTAGAGTGCTTGGGCGCGCTGAAGACAAATACAGTGTAGAGAATAAGGTGAACATAGTCAGCCCCACCCAATTCCTGGCCCTATCGAGACATGATCCTGAGCAAGGCTCACTATCACGATCCAGAGATGAGTCATCTGCTGGAGGTTCACTCGAGCTTTCATTCTGGTTAGTTGGCTCGGGAGAAACATCCTCCCTCTCTAGCCAGTACAGTAGAAGAGGGGTAGAGTTCTCAATCGACATCTCAAATGATTCTTGACTATTGTCAATCATATACTGCGTGCGGATAGTTGGCTCCCTATCCAGTCCCTCAGTGTATGTCCCTTCAGCGACAATCTCGAACCAAGATCCTCCCCACGCCATCAGCAAGAAGGTAGCAGCGAGGAGGAGTGTTGCGAACTCAGACTTCCGCATTCGACCACAGTGTTCGCTACTCTTCCCTTCGAGGAACTATCATTGCCGCCCCCAATAGTGAGATTGTGGCTATTATGCCTAGTCCCGGAACACTGTTGCCGGTAGATTCACCCGCAACTGGCTCAGGTGGAGATAATGGGTCTGGGTCTTCCCAGTCAAACATGCCGTCGCCGTCATCGTCCTGATCGAAGTAGTCGATTACCCCGTCCTCATCGGTGTCGGTCTGATCCAGATCAGGTAGGAAGTCCTCGCCGAGTATGTCGTACAACTCCTCGACGTCGTGCTTGGACTCAGGGGCGATGTCTCTGAGCTGCGTTAAGCCTAGAATGTCGTCCTTGGCACCTCTAGCAGCATCACCATCGAAATACTTCAGGTTGAGTTCGACCCCGTGGTCTGCAACTCCAACGATGTCTGGCCCAAGGAGAACCTCCATGGAGTCATCGTCGTGCTCATCGTTTAGCAATGCCAGTCCCACGACCCTTGAGTCGTCAGTGGTCCAGAACATGATGCCGCATGAGTCCTCAATATCGAGTACTGGCTCGCTTGGGACATTGTCTTCGACGAGTATTTCCAGCTTCTCACCAAAGGCTTCCATCGTCTTGTTAAGGTTCGTGTTCAGCAGGGCCTCAGCCATCCTCTCGAACCTCTCCATGGCATCGGTTGACTCGTCATTCTCGTCGGAGCCGTCGGAACAATCCTCCTCTCCATCATTCTCCCATGAAGCCGGAATAACTTCTCCGTTGTCGCAGGTGAATGTCCCTC
>CAZSPJ010000196.1:0-1653 GCA_964608795.1 uncultured Candidatus Poseidoniales archaeon
CGGACAAGGTGATTGCGGTCAGCGACCGAACTTCTTGCGGCGCTGCCCGCCCTTCTGCTTGAACGACTTGCGTTGGGCCCGCCTCTGGCGATCACCCTTTGAGGGACCTCTGGCCTTCTGCTTGCCTTCCTGCTCCTTGGCCTCCTTGGCCTGGCTACGCAGACGTAGTCCAATGGCCTGCATGACTCCCTCCTTGCTCTCAGCGTTGGTCGCGCTCAGAGCGTCTTGCCTCGACAGCACAAGCCTGCCTTCACTCAGGTGTGGGCGCGAGGGGTGACTGACATCAGTCTCGCGCTTCATCTTTGAGATTCCGACCGCCTTGGCCGCCCACGCGACGGTCTCGAGGGTCGGCTTGGGCACGCTCGCCTCCTTGGGGACCCTGCGGCCCGCGGAGCGGCTCAGCCTAGAGTCGAAGTAACCGGTCCAGATGCTCATCTTGCTCGGGTCGTGGGGCATGCTATCGTTACCTCCCCGTATGAGGGGTGACTTGAGGGCTTCGCGAGCCTCAGTCTTCTAGGAGCACGCCGGAGACGACGCCGTGCATGCCCGGTCTGCTGGTGACGCGCACCCGACCGACGTCCGTATCGACGACTGCGCCCTTGGTGACGATGTTGCGTCGCACGTAGTTGGGGTCGGCGTCGTTCTGGAGGACGGTGTTGATGGTCGCACGGACGGTCTTGCCCTCCTTGGGGTCGTTGACGTTGATTTCGTGAACGGAGAGGAGCCTGACGGTCTGGGACCCGGCCCTCTTGCGGTAGTTCTTGCGATGGTCCTCGTCACCGAGGTAGGCGAACTGGTTCTCGCTAGAGATCTCGGTCCTGCGCTTGCCTCGATAGTGCTTCAGGCGGCCGCCGCTGGGCTTGCGACGAGAAATGCCATGCCACTTTGCCATGCGTCCCGCCGACCGACCGCCCTTATTTCAATGGATTGGAGGCCTACTCGCCCATATCGGAAGCAGCAGCCTCGATGGCGGCTAGCAGCCCTGCGTAATCGGTCGTCATTGGGAACTGTGGGAATTCTTCAGCGACGTTGCTTGGCGGGTTGAGAAGGATGCCTGCGTTGGCCATAGCCAGCATCGAGGTGTCGTTGTATGAGTCGCCAGCAGCGATGACGTTGAAGTTCATCCCACGCAGGGCCTCGACGGCGTGGCGCTTCTGGTCGTCGAGCCGGATGGTCCAGCCGGTTATCCTGCGCGACTCCTCGTCGATCTCGAGGGTGTGGCACAGCAGGGTCGGTCTGCCCAGCTTGTCCATCATTGGGCCCGCGAACTGCGAGAAGGTGTCTGAGAGGATGATGACCTGCCACTTCGACCTGAGGTGGTCGAGGAACTCCACGGCCCCATCGAGCGGCTGCATCTCGTCGATGACATCGGTGATGTCGTCGATTGTCAACCCGTTCGCGTCGAGGATGTCGAGCCGGTATCGCATCAGCTTGCCGTAGTCCGGCTCGTCGCGGGTGGTCCTGCGCAATTCGGGTATCCCGGTTCGGTCTGCGAACTCCTCCCACACCTCGGGCATCAGGACGCCCTCAAGGTCGAGGCACACCACCAGCATCGGCCCGTCGCCTGCGGAATGTGTCTTCAACGTGTCCATCGCCCCCGATGAGTATGTTCTTGCCGTAGCGCGAGCACGACGGGGTGTGAGCGAGAAGAGG
>CAZSPJ010000197.1:0-1644 GCA_964608795.1 uncultured Candidatus Poseidoniales archaeon
TAGCAGGTGGTGCGAAAGCCGTTGATTTCAGAGTCTTCGGGAAGATTATCGCCTCTTGGCTGGCGAGCCTTCCGGCTGCAGGATTCGGTGCAATTGTGATCTACGTAGCAATCGGATCGGATCCTATCAATATGCTCATTGTCATACCCATAGCGCTCGGCATGGTGGGCTATGTGATTTGGTCGACCCGTGATGGAGAGGTGTTTGTCGATGATGCATTGGCAGATGCCGGGGGCGAGACAGAGAAGGGCACTCTGACCTATTTCGAAGTGTTCCATGCTCACGCACAAGCAGTCGAGGACACAGTCAACCATATGCTAACAGCAGTGAACATGGCAGCAGATGGAGAGGATCCGAAAGAAGCAATCGAGGCGACAATAGCAGCCGAGTTGAAGGCTGACAATGTGAAGAACGATCTGAGGAGGAGGGTTGGCTCCGGCAAGTGGAACCTGCTGATGAGGTCGGATGACTTCTACCACATGCTGGCTCGTCAGGATCGCATTGCCGACTATGCTCAGAACGTCGCCGAGCAGTTATCCTTCAGGCCCCTTTACGACAATGCGGAGGCCAAAGCTCTGCTCAAGGAGATGGCGGGAGCTGTCGCGAAGACAGCGGCCACCTACGAGGATGCTGTCGAAGCACTGCGTGACCTGACACTCTCAGGATACACCAAGGCCGGACGGGAGAAACTGGGAGAACTGATTGACGATGTCAATCTGGCAGAGCACGAGAGCGACTTGGTCGAGAGTCGGGCCGCCGGATTCGTATTCAGCATCGGCGAGGACGACCCGCTGGCTGCTGTCCACATGTACCGAGTGCTGCAGCGTCTCGACGATGTGTCCAATGCCTGCGAGACAGCTGCAAACGCCTTCCTGCCGATGGTGTACAACTGATTAGTCCCATCCGGCGTCCTCGGCAATCTGCCCTGGCGACTGTCGCTCGGCGAGCCCCAATGCGTACTCAAAGAGCTTCCACGCCAGCATGGCAGTGGCCAGACCGGTCAGCAGGTCGAACAAATAGTGCTGCTTGGTCGTCAGTATGCTCACGCACAGCAGCGCGTACTCGACCCAGAGCACTACCAGGAAGGCCTTAGCGAGCGGCTTTGCACCGTGCTCTCGATTGACCCAGAGGGTCATCATCCTAGCGAGCAGGTAAGAGTGGACTATGTGCAGGCTCGGCCAAGCGTTCCACGGGTTGTCGGAGAAGTGGATGAAGCCGAACAAGGAGGCCTCGATTCCGCTCAGCGAGTCCATGTCCAACTGGTCGCGCAGGTCAATCTCGGCTGGGAAGGCAAGGAAGAAGAAGGTGCAGAAGAGAGTGGCGAGGATGAGTCCCTGCATTGCAAGAATCAGTTCGGCCCTGCCTCTATCGTCTCTGGGACTGATTACGAGCGTAGCGGGATAGAACAGATACAGAGCCGCGTAAGGGATAATCATCCAGTTGACCACTGGTATCTCTCTGTCCAGCCAAATCTCCGGATCCCATACTGTCTCGAGGTAGTGTGCTGCGATGTTGTTTGAGCCGAAGTACGGAACAGCGACGAAGAGCAGTCCGAAGAGGAACATCTCAATCGGGAACCAGTATCCACTCAACCGCTCCCTACGCGACCATGTAGACCTCCAGAATCCCTTCCACGGCATCACA
>CAZSPJ010000198.1:0-1632 GCA_964608795.1 uncultured Candidatus Poseidoniales archaeon
GGCGGGCCAGTTGGGATGCAAACTCTGTATCATTTGCCTTCTCACCCGGGTTAAATCTCAGGTTTTCAAGCAGGTGAATTTCACCTGCTTTCAGACTCAGGGATGTATCTAATGCATCAGCGGACACACAATTATCAGAAAATTTAATAGGCATTTCCATGAGCCCAGCTAATTCTTCGCCGATAGGTATTAGACTTAATTTTTTGTCTTCCTTACCTTCGGGCCTACCTAAATGAGACATGAGTACAACAGCTGCACCACCTTCCAGACAGGTATTGATCGTCGGCATGGCTGCTTTAATACGAAAATTATTCGTAACCCTTTCCCCATCCAATGGAACATTAAAATCCACCCGGATCAGGATGTTTTTTCCTCTAAGGTTAAATGCTCTCAGTGTTCGAATCATTTTTTATGACAATAGTGTAGCCTAAACAAATCTTAAGAGGTATTTCCAAGGAATCACCCCGTTCTTTTGAAATCCATTCGGTCAGGCTGTATTATATATCCTGGAATTTCAAAGGGTGCAAAGGAATCCGGTATATGTGGGTCACCTACGTTACATAAAATGCATTGGTGCGGAAAGAGTAAACTTTTAATTGGATCCCCCAATGATTTCAGGGCTGAAATATTTGTCAAAAAAGCCATTTCCTATAACCGAAATTAAATGGTTTACTTTATACTTCCCAAAGTCCATTGGATGGATATTCTTTTTTTTTGATGAGTTGTTTAACTTCAACCATGGCTGATTTTTTCGTCGGTAATAACTCACAAATTGATTTTCAGGATCTGATGCCTCACAGGATCCATGAGATTATGCTTGTTGCAAGCCCTTATGACGCCTTTATCTTGGAAGAAGACGGTCATCTAACCGAACAAATCCTGACAGAATATATCGGAATGAATTTTAATTACGCACCGAGGGTAACTCGAATTTCAACAGGTCATGAAGCCATAAAAATGATCACCAAAAAGAAATTTGATCTTGTGATTGTCATGCTTCGCATCGAAGACCAGGATCCAATTTCCCTGGGAACGGCCATCAAAAACATGTACCCTAGAAAACCAGTTATTCTATTAGCCTTTGATGAAACAGAACTTAAACAGTTACCTGATATGATCACCCCAAAATCTATTGATAGGGTATTTATATGGTCTGGAGATGCCAGTGTATTCCCAGCGATCATCAAATATGTGGAAGACAGAAAGAATGCAAAACAGGATATTACCAAAGGAGATGTAAGATCCATCTTACTCATAGAAGATTCACCTCGTATGTATTCTATTCTACTACCCCTGATCTATAAGGAAATCATGTACCAAACCAAGAATTTAATGAATCGCAGCCTGAGCCAATCCCGACGCCTGCTTCACTTACGTGGACGAGCCAAGATCCTTCTAACACCAAATTATGAAACAGCACAACATTTTGTTAAACAATACAGCAAAAACATGATAGGTGTTATTTCTGATGTTCGGTTTCCAAAAAAAGGTATTAAGCAATCAGAAGCAGGACTGAAATTTGCAAAATGGGTACGGTCGGTTGATCCATCCATACCCATTATGCTGCAGTCTACACAAGAAGAAAATCAAAACATGGCAGAAGAAGTAAATGCTGATTTCCTTCACAAAGGG
>CAZSPJ010000199.1:0-1618 GCA_964608795.1 uncultured Candidatus Poseidoniales archaeon
CTGATGGCTCCATCATCGTACGAGATGTGGATGTTATCGCGCGCCTTTGCTGTCAGGACTGCCAGTGCCTCGTAGACCTCTTTCTCGCTGACCTTGAAGGCGTCCGCAGCGCGTTTGGTTGACCATGGAACCTCGACAAAGTCTGACGCCGAAATCCACTTGAGCAGTCGCAACTCGAACTCAGTGAGGTCATCCAATGCCATTCGCTTCAACCTCCGATGTGCAACCGGGCAATCAATCCTTGCTGAACTAACCCTGGTACGAGTCGACCATTCGGCGAATGGCCTCATCGACCTCAAGATCGCCATCCAGCAGTCCTCCCAGTGCAGTCAGGAAGGGAACCTCCACCTCGAGTCTATGGGCTCGGTTGTTGAACATCCGGCACGCACGGACGCCTTCGGCAACCATGTGCATCTCGCCCTGTGACTCCTCCAGTGAGAGCCCGGAGCCCAACTTCTCTCCAAGCGTGCGATTCCTGCTCCGAGGGCTCGTGGCGGTCACGTACAAATCACCGATGCCCGCGGGGCCAAACGCTGTCCCAGACTCTGCCCCCATTGCGTCTAGCAGCATGATTCCCTCGTTGAAGCCTGCAAGCACTAGAGCAGCCTTGAGGTTGTCTCCCCCCTTGGTATGCAGTCCGTCGACCAACCCGCAAGCGAGCGCGACCGTATTCTTGTACGCGCCCCAGAGTTCAGCCCCCATCGGGTCGTCAGCGGCCTTGAGCAGCAGGTTGCTGGTCGAGAGTCGCTCCGCGATGCGGTCGGCGACACTGCGGTCGTGACAGGCGACAAGAGCTGTAGTCATCACGCCTCGAGCGACCTCGGGAGCGATAGTGGGGCCGGTCATCACGATGACAGGATTGGACTTGCCAGACTCTTCCAGACGTCTCTCGATGGCATCAGATATCATCCCTGAACCACCTTCCTCTGAAGGAGCAAGACCCTTGGCGAGATCTAGCAGGACGTGTGAGGGCCTGAGATGAGGAATCAGGTCGTCGACCACCGAGAGAATGACCCCGCTGGGCAGAGCGAGCACGATGATCTCGCACTCAGAGGTGACATCGGATATCTCCATCGTCACCTGCATCTTGGGAATTTCGTATCCAGGCAGGTACTTCTGATTCACGCCATCGGTCATCATCGACTCGTAGACCTCCTGCTCGATGGTCCACCCGAGGACGTTGTGCCCGTCCTCGCACCAGACGTATCCTAGAGCGGTGCCCCAGTTGCCCAGTCCGAGTATGCCTATCCGTGCCATATTCGTCGGACTTCGGGCCCGACATGCCCGTTATGACCCTATGGGGGAGTGGATAACGGGGGCGTTGTCTTATTGACGGGATTACTCCCGTACGAGTACGAGCAGGGGTACCCGAGTGGTCAAAGGGGCTGGGTTTAGGTCCCAGTGCGTAGTGCTTCGCAGGTTCAAATCCTGTCCCCTGCACCATAATTCCAACTGGCCGATGGCATCGAATTCGTGTTCGCCATTCTGAAATACGGGAGGTTGTTCGTAGTTAATCCAAGCAGGGGTTCCCGAGCGGTCAAAGGGGCAGCGTTCAGGTCGCTGTGCGTAGTGCTTCGCAGGTTCGAATCCTGTCCCCTGCACCATCTCCTCCTCACGG
>CAZSPJ010000200.1:0-1605 GCA_964608795.1 uncultured Candidatus Poseidoniales archaeon
AGGGAGTCTGAGCAACACGCCCCACAGCCGAGGGAACAGTACCGTGTACCTCCGAGTCCTGTACTCGGCGAGGTTGTTCCTCAAGCGGTCCCTTAGGTTCTCAGCCCGATTGATCTCCGCGATTTGGGGGTCGACAGCCTGCATCGGTCTGACTTCTCGGATGTAGCTCCGCAACGTGTCAATGTGCTGCTGGGCATTCAAGTCGTCAAGCAGAGATAGAATCACGGAGCTAAGGGCGTCGCCGATGACCAGTCTGCGAAGTTGCGGCGTCTCAACGACGCAAATAGGCGGCCTGTCTCTGTACCTCCAGGGGCGGCCTGGGAGCGGATGAGTATCACCATCTTCTGATACATGTCCGATGCCCCTGACTACGAATCTGGTGTTGTGGCCGCCGACACCCGGTACCACTAGGTACATGGCGCCCGAACTGCCTTTGACGCGAAAGCCCCCTCCGGAGGAGGTATCCAACTCGATGTTGTCGTTGCCTGTAACGACCCCCCTGAGCATATGGATGCCATTTCGGTCCGGCTTCGATATCATCTCGATATTGGTATCCGTGAACAGGCTCTGTTGCACGCATCGCAGCCTCCTCTGGTGCTTGCTGTTGGGCGGTGAGAGCGCCCAAGTCACAATCTTCGCCCACATCGAGGGATGGCTCGCGACCTCGAGGCGCCTCCAGCCCCCCGGCCTTCTGACGCGAAGTTGCAGCCTGCCATTCTTGATGAACAGGGCCGTGGGTACCACCATGTCGTCGATGTCACCGTTGAAGACTTGGCGATTAGCGCCCCAGGCATCCATCCAAGAGGCTCCCTCAAACCATGCCTGATTGTAATCCAATCTGTCCGAACTCCTTCTCCTAGCGGCCATGCCGAAGTAACCGAACATGCGAGCGTTTACCAGCGCTCCAGGATCCGCGTGCATCAGGGCAACTGGATGTACGGTGGTCTCACTGCCTACGCGGTTGTTGCGATGGCCTCTGGGACTGCGAAACCTCTTGTTGGCCAGACTGACCGACAGCAGGAGCTTCTTCCAGTCCACGTCCTCGAGCCCACGCTTCCGCTTCAGCAGTTTGCTGAGCCCACGGTAGGGGATCTCGACCGTGATACCGTCGAGCGTGAACCTGCCATCGGCCCAGCATAGGTGGCTGCCGTCAGGCAGTATGCCACCCCTCTGCAACCCCCTCAGCCTGTCCGTGTCGGCTTCGGCGACAGAGCCCGAGGCCATCAGCTCGATGTCCCCCTCGTCGATCTCCCATGGAGGAGGGGGTTCGGTGATTCTGTCGATGTCATCATACGGTTGAGTCCTTGTTGCCCAGTCTGCCTCTGGGGAGTCCATTCGACGTATGGCACTCCAGATCCGATTGGGCCTGCTATCAGGATGACCAAGCTCCTCTCTGACCTCATCGACGGCGTGCCTGCCCTCTATCATGCTGGAATCCTGTCCGGTGATGTGGGGCACGACGATCCGGCAGATGTCGCACCAACTTCTACTGCAGGAGATCCCACAGCCTCTGCATTCGACCATTAGTTTGAGCCCTCCTGTAGCTGCTGAACATCTCTCATGACTCGCTCGAGCATATCATGCAGGCCTTGCAAATCACCTGAC
>CAZSPJ010000201.1:0-1599 GCA_964608795.1 uncultured Candidatus Poseidoniales archaeon
ACCCTGCTCGAGACCGAACCGGAACCTGTATCAGAGGATAAAAGGTGGACCGAAGAAGACGAATCGAAGGCCGAGATACCACCCCCTCCCACCGACTTGCCGGCTCCTCCGACTCCTCCCACGCTGCCATCTCCGCCTGAGGTCGAGGAAGATCAGGAGCCGATGCCCATCCCACCTCCTCCTGTCATCCCCTCTATCCCGAAGATTCCGAAGATCCCAGAGCCCCCAGAAACTCCGAACTACTGGCCGTGGTCGCAACAGGAGAAATGGTCAGATCGCAAGGTTGCCGGGCAGGTCAAGGCCGCTATGGAGGCGGCCCGCTCAAGGGATATAGCACAGGCGACTGTACTCATCGACGAGGTCGGCCCTCACCTCAGCGACCGCTCCAAACTGATCTATCCGATCGGCGCCCTGCTACAGCGGATAGGCCGCGGCAAGGCCGTCGACAAATTGCTCGCATCCGCCCTCAAGGCATTGCCGAATGACCCCAATGTGGCCACCGCCAAGACGAAACTGCGACCTTGAGGCGTCCGTAGCCCTGATTGGTCATGACTCAGCCGCTGTGATGTGCTGAGGCGAGCCACCACCACCATCCGGGTCGATGACAGACTGGTTCTGAGGCCGGCGACGAGCGAGTTTCACTCGAATTTACTCGAGGCCTTCGAGGAGACATGGCCCGAGGTCAGCAGGGCGATGCCGTGGATTATCCCCGAACTGCCTTTCTACACGCAGATTGAGGACTTCCTAGTCGAGACCGAGCGGATGGGCAGGGCCGGTCTACTGCACCATTGGGTTATGGTCAGGCCATGGGACGGAGCCCTACTCGGACTGATAGGATTTGACCGGGTGACCCGCTCGGGTAAGGCTGTCTGGAACCTTGGATATTGGGTGCGCAGCTCCGAGCAGCAGCACGGTTTCGCACGCCGGGCCATCGATGCAACCCTGCGCTGGCTCGGAGAGGCAGAGAATTCGTTAGTAGAGCTCAAGGTCGACCCCCACAATCCCGCAGGGCGCAGCACTGTGATGCGCACAGTCAGGGAGTGGAGAGGTGAGAGGTGCGTTGACGGCGACTCGGCGATAACCGTCGCCGGAGTCAGAACCCCCCACGAGTGCCACTTGGTGACCATCGGGCCGGGTCGAGGACCGGAGTAATGCCCGAATCGGGTGCGACCCATTGAAAAAACCCCCTTGGGTCGGAATTCTGCCCCCATGGGGCAGGTAGAGTGAGAATGCCCCCCTATGAACCACGTCAGCACCTGCCGGACAGCGATCCGGAGGAGACCGATGAGTGGATGGAAGCCCTACGCTCGGTCGTAGCCTCGCAGGGCGTCGAAAGAGCACGCCTACTGCTGCACGAGTTGATGGCCGAGGCGAACGCCCTATCCGTCCCGATTCGACCGTCCTCGCAGACGCCCTACGTCAATTCCATCCCGCTCGAGCAGCAGCCGCCCTATCCGGGCGACCTGCGGCTGGAGGAATCCATCCAGAACGCCATCCTGTGGAACGCGGCGGTGACGGTGTCTGACGCCAACCGCCGGCTCGATGGAATCGGCGGCCACATCTCCACCTACGCCTCGAGCTCGACGCTCTACGAGGTCG
>CAZSPJ010000202.1:0-1595 GCA_964608795.1 uncultured Candidatus Poseidoniales archaeon
ACAGAGACCGGCAGTTCAAGCGCATAGGGGGCGGTGCACTCAAGCACGATCCACTACGTGGAAGTACCCAAGCCAAGGGTATAGTAATCGAGAAAGTCGGCTTCGAGGCCAAGCAGCCGAATTCTGGAATACGCAAGGCAGTCAAGATCAGTCTGATTAGAACTGGGAACAAGCTGACCGCATTCGCACCCGGTGACGGGGCCATTTCCTTCATCGATGAGCATGATGAGGTACTCGTCGAGGGAATCGGCGGGAGCATGGGGCGCTCGTATGGGGACCTGCCCGGGGTTCGATTCAAAGTAATCAAAGTCAACGGGGTCTCTCTTGACGAGATGGTCCGCGGCCGCAAGGAAAAGCCAATCAGGTGAGGTATTCAAATGACTGAGGAAGGACAGGTTGAGCAGGAGGCGCCCATCGCCGGCATCGGGACTATGGTGTTCGGTAAGTGGGACGCATCAGAAGTCACCTGTGATGATCCCGGCTTGGCTCCTTACATTAATCTCACAACGATAGGGACTCCTCATTCAGGGGGTAGGCACGCCAACGCATGGTTTGGCAAGTCAAAACTTTCAGTCATCGAACGTTTCATCAACAATCTGATGCGAACTGGCAAATTCTCCGGAAAGAAGCAACATTGTGCCAAGGCGTACGAACAGGCTCTAGATACAATAGCCTCTAGGAAAGGTGAGAACCCTCTGCAGAAGTTCATCGATGCCATTGTGGAAGCCGCACCCTGTGAGGAGACCACTCGCATCAAGTTGGGAGCAGTCAGTCAGCCAAAGGCAGTCGACTCATCCCCCTCTCGCAGGTTGGATATCGCACTGCGTAACCTAGCGACCGGCGCAGCCGCTGCAACAGCCAAGAGTCGCCGTACCTTGACCGAGGGGATAGTAGCAGAACTGTCTAAGGCAGCCGAAGGCGATGTCACTTCATACTCAGTAGGAAAGAGAGAAGAAATCGAGAGGATCGCTGCATCTGCTCGATGAGTTCCGCAACTACTCAAACAAGGCTGCTGAGAGGGGTTCGACACGGTCTTGCAATCGGATTTATGAACCGTTGTCAGGTCGCTATAGCATTCAGAGGTTAGGTAATGGGTCGTAAGGAGGACAACATCAAGCGTGCTACTGAGGTTATGCACCAACGAGAGCAGATACGCAACCTCGCCATCGCAGCGCATATCGATCACGGCAAGACCACACTGTCCGACAATCTGATAGCCGGCGCGGGAATGATGTCGGAAGATTTGGCCGGGAAGTCGCGCGTGCTAGACTTCGACGATCAAGAGAGTGCCCGAGGCATTACCATCAACGCTGCCAGCGCTTCTATGGTACACACCGTAGGCACTCAAGACTACCTGATCAATCTCATAGATACCCCGGGTCACGTTGACTTCGGTGGCGATGTCACTAGGGCGATGCGGGCAGTGGACGGCTGCATCATCCTGACATGCGCGGTAGAAGGTGCGATGCCGCAAACCGAGACTGTAGTGCGGCAGGCACTGAAGGAGAAAGTCAAACCCGTCCTGTTTATCAACAAAGTAGACCGTCTGATCAACGAACTCCAAGTCACACCGGAAGATATGATAAAGCGGTTTG
>CAZSPJ010000203.1:0-1589 GCA_964608795.1 uncultured Candidatus Poseidoniales archaeon
ATGGCCAAGTTGGGTGCAGGTATTGCGCTCGCAGGTTGCGGCATAGGTACTGGCCTTGGACAAGGCCAGATAGGTGCAGCAGCAGTTGGCTGGGTAGCTGAAGACGGTTCCAAGTTGGGGCTTGCCATGCTATTCACTGTGCTCCCTGAGACCATCCTGATCTTCGGATTCCTCGCAATGTTCCTACTGTGAACGTTCGGGATGATGAACAGGACAAGGAGAATTACACATGACGTTAGATGCACTTGCTAGTGATATTGACAATGCGGCGGAGGGCGAAGCGAAAGCCATCACCGACGCCGCCAAGGCGAAAGCCAAGGAAACCGTCTCAGAGGCCAAGCGCGAACTGAAGTCGCTACGCAGCGACATCCTATCCAGAGCCATGAAAGAGTGCTCTCAGAACATGACCGAGACGGTTGCTTCGGCCAGACAGGCCAATCAGAAGGCGATTCTAATCGCACGAAGAGAGGAACTCGATGCTACTAAAGAATCGGCGATGGAGATGGTAGGGTCAGCCAATCTGAAGGGGCGTTCCGCCCTGCTTCAGTCGCTCATCAGTGAAGCCAAGGGCGATGCGGAAGCGAATATGGTACTGAGGCCCGTAGGAATCGATCGCTCGGCACTGGATAATGTCGGAAGCGACTTTGCAATGGGTGAGGACGTTGATGGCCTAGGTGGCTTCGTTCTAGAGGCACCGGATGGTTCAATGATTCTTGACTATCGCTTCGACGGCTTATTCGAGAGATCTTGGATTACGGCTCTCCCTGCTGTGACATCGGCATTATTCGGAGAGAATTGAGAACGGAGAGAGGGCAATGGCGACGATATCGACGGGACAGTCCAATTGGGCCAACGCATCAGCGCGTGGCAAGGCCCGGAAGGCCGGGCTCATCGACGACACCCGCATGCGCCAGTTGCTGCAACAGTCCCCTGACTCAATCGCTGCCAGCATCGCCGAGTTCGGATACAGGGAAGAGCTCGACGAGTATGCCGACAAGTTGAGCGGCGTCGACTTGGTCGAGGCCGCGCTGAACCACAACATGGACCGGGACCTGAATCAGGTGCTGGCCTTCTGCCAGGGGCACCTGAAGGGACTGGTCTCAATCTATGTGGATAGGTTCACCTATCAGAAGGTGAAGACGGCTCTGAGGGCCATTCACAGCGGCGTATCGCTCGAGGTCGTGTCCGAGCAGGTTCTGCCCGAGCAGAATGAGGCGAACCTCAGGTGGTTGGAACTCGTCAATAACTCAGATACGCTACAAGACGCAGTCACCGCCCTCGAAGGAACCCATTTCGGACGAGCACTCGTCGATCTGGACGGCAACGAGGACCTGATGGCGTTGGAGGATGCGCTTGACCGACATTACTACTCATCTGCTACCAAGAAGTTGCGTGAGGGAACTACTCGTCACCCCATGCTCCTGCGCTACCTGCGCACGGAGATTGACCATCGGAACGTAATCAACTTGTTCCGCTCACTCAAGCAGGAAATGCCGGCCGAGAAGCGTAGCGAGTTGATGATCTCTGGCGGCAAGGCAATCACATCGACGTTCCTGCGCCAAGCGGCTGAGGCGGAGAATGAAGAGGCA
>CAZSPJ010000204.1:0-1582 GCA_964608795.1 uncultured Candidatus Poseidoniales archaeon
GGTTCTCTAGAGGAGCAGTGCGGCTCGATCACCTTCGAGAACCTGTTCGAGTACACCCACGCGACCTTCGACATCATAGTGAATGATGACTGGGAATCAGCAAACGTCCAAGCAGTCGCCTGGATCAACGAGACACTGGCTGACGATCTGCGCGTATCGATGGACGAGTTCATGGCCGAGATTGACCCCAATGATGGCGGCGACAGCTGGATCTCCACCGATGAGAGAGAGTTCTTCCGCGCGCTCGCGAGCGAGTGCATTGAACATACACTGACCCGAATAGGCGTCAGGGACGGTCCATCTCACAGAGGTGGGGTCGGAGTGGACTGGAAGAACACCTCTTGGGAGGAGGACGGAGTCGATATCCAGGAGTTCAACATCGTCCCAATTAGGCACTCGCAGATTCGTGACTGTACCTCCGCCTTCGGAAATGACTGCGAGGAGGTGCCGGTGATTCCGAATGAAAATCGAGACTGTGACACCGATATCGCGGCCTCTCAAGGCGTCGATGAGTGTCGCATCAAACTATGGCTGAATGCGACGGTGGTCATCCATGGCTTCTTTGACAGCAGCAACTTCACCCTAGTGCTCAACGCCTCCAATATGTCCGGAGCGAAGCTCGACTTCACATTCCCGGTTACCCCAAACCTGCGTCTCGACCTATGGGATGAGTGTGAAGGCAGAGATGTAGGGCTGGACGAGGAGACCGCGGGCGGCCAGGCGCCGCTCAGAGGCAGTTGCATTGGTGACGGTTCCTCGACGTACTCAATCACAGAGAATGCTGACGGCAGCCTGACCTACAGCCTCAGCCCCGACTCCCCTCGCATCGATTGGCCGCTTGGCGAAGACCTGTTCGCAGACTTCACCACAGCCCCGATTCCAGTCGATGATCCCCCTGAGTGGACCGATGCTGCTCCTCCGGTGGGTGCGTGGTTCCCCTCTCCCAGCGGAGGGGAGCACATCTGGGCGTACTGGGAAGATGTATCTCTCTGGTTTTCCGATGAGGGCAGCTTATCCCAGTTGGATGTCCGATGCACCGGCGCTCCCTCACTACAACTGTCTGAGGGAGGTGACCGCTCTTGGTGGGCCGAGATTCCTCGTGGCAGCACTGCAGAAGTGACTTGTGAGGCTGTCGACCCAGCAGGGCAGAGCACCGGTATCAGGACATGGAATCTCGGTGTGCCGTTCTCCCTATCGACATCCACGCAGACTCTGAGTGATCCTCATCCCGTCACAATCAGCCCGACCTCGGACTGGCCCGATTTGGATATCGAAATCGGATTGGTGCAGGACGGGCAGTCATCACCCACTTCCACAATCACATTCACTGGAGAAGTCACAGTCGAACTCTCCTCATCCAACTCGCTGCCCGGCCCGGTAGACGTCTGGGTCAGAGTCGTCGGCACCGACGACGTGTACTCTCTCGAGCACGTGTACGACATCGGTTTGAGCAAGGAATCTGCACCACCCGTGTTGGCGATAACGAACACCGAGTGGGATGGGTCGCAGTGGTCAATGCAGGGGCAGTACAGTGACCCTGATGGTGAATCGGTAGCGTTCTCGATGTCCATAGACGGTTCGC
>CAZSPJ010000205.1:0-1582 GCA_964608795.1 uncultured Candidatus Poseidoniales archaeon
AAAGTTAATATAGATAATTATTTGAAATATTCTGCATTTTTCATGTTTTCTTTATTGACATTTCACGTCACTATTATTTTTATTATCGCCTATGTTTATGGATATAGTATTAATGATCCCGGATTTATATTGATTAAAATGTGGAAAGAAATCTTAGCCATCAGTGGTATTTTCATTTGTATTCCTTTGTTGATCAAATCCAATCTAAAATTAAAAGGTATTTATAATTTAGATGTGTCCATTTTTCTCATATGTTGCCTTGGACTCATGTATGTTATTACAAGTCATAATCAAATTCAAGCCATTTGGAGTTATCGTTCACTTTTTGGCATTTTCCTATTTTATTTTTTCGGTCGATTACAAAATTTCTCCATACAAGATTTCAAAAATCTGCTGCAGCTGTTATTCTTACTTGCTGTTTTAGCAGCGATTATTGGTATTTGTCAAGTAGAGTTCTTTGAAGATGAATTTTTTCTTTACTTATATGGCATCCGGTCGGAAGCAGGCAGCATCACCAATTATTATGAAAAGTTGCGAGCACAAGGTACTTTTGTAACGCCCCACGAATTAGGTTTATATCTAATCACCATCATATTTGCTACGCCTTTTATATTTTCTTTTTTTAAGAAAAAATCATCTAATATGATTGCCTTACTTGGGATCCTTATTATTTTGATAGGTCTAGCTTATACAATGTCCAGAACTACCTTTGTGATATTTGGAATTGGACTTTTAGTGCTTTCGGTGTTATCAAAAAGAAATTTAAAATTAATTGCTATGGTATTATTAATTATAATTCCAACATTCATTTTTTTAGGTGCGGTTGAGAATTTCTCTAGTGCTTATGAGGGGACTGATTCTTCTACCTCAATTCATTTAAGAATGATACAAGAGGCAATCACGATGGTACTGGAGACGCCGCAAGGAATCGGTTTAGGGAAAATTGGTGTTGTCGTACGTCGCTTTGATCCAAGTGCCATGCAATATGAAGGAGAGTTTTTTAACCTTTCAGTCCAAATCGGAATTTTAGGTGCTTTGCTTTATCTATTTCTTAATCTCTTAATCATGATCACATGTTTTAGCATCTACTTTACAAAGGCTTATGCAATACAATTCAGGTATTTAGCGATTTTTATTTGTTTGGTTTGCTTGGGGATGACATTGCGAGATTTAATTTTACCTCGGGACACATTTAACTATTCTTTTGGGTGGTTCATTATTGGTGCTTTTTATTCAGCAAAACATCGATTTATCAATTTACCAAATGTTAAACCCTTATGAAGTTTTCAATTATAACACCCAGTTTTAACATGTTACCCTATTTAAAATTATGTCATAACTCAATTATGGACCAAAACCACTCAAATTATGAACATATAATTATTGATGGTGATTCAAACGATGGTACGAAAGTATGGCTTAATGATAAAAATTTAAACTACATGAGTGAGCAAGATTCGGGGATGTACGATGCAATTAATAAAGGCTTGGCTGCAGCAACTGGTGAAATAATCTCCTACCTAAATTGTGATGAACAATATTTACCACAAACATTGGATACAGTTGAAAACTTTTTTAACAA
>CAZSPJ010000206.1:0-1577 GCA_964608795.1 uncultured Candidatus Poseidoniales archaeon
TGCGCGTCTGCGGAGGCTGTGACAGTCACACTGCCTATGCCTGGGACCTTGTGCTTGCCAACAGCTACTCTTGCAGGCAGTAGCAGTCTAACGATTTCGCGAGAAGCTTTTCCCCGACTATCCATTCTAGCATGAATCTCCTGGCCTGGATAACATCCCTTGTTGAGGTTGACCATATGCGCCAGGCCCAGTTCAAAGGGCAGGAATGCAGAATTCATCTCCCTATAATCGAGAATTCCAAGCTCTATACGGAGCCTTTCACACCTGTTTCTATCTGATGATATGGCACCGTTTTCATGTAATAGTGCTGTGAAGGCAACAAGTTCTGCCGATGGCACTAGGATTTCGATTACATATGACTCACTATATTCAGTGCGTGAAACCAAAGCACTCCCATATTCGATCCACCGTTCTTGACTGATTTCTAATGGATCGATACCGAGTCCCGCGAGACATCTGTTAACAGCCCTGCCCACAAGTCTCAGGTGAGTGATAGCAGCATCTCCGTTCATCACTGTGATTTCTTCATCCCAAGGGATGCCTTGGATAATGTTCTCACGCGTGTGGTCACCGACCCCGTGATTGCCAATGAGCAATATCTCTTCTCCGAGGTTGCAGACCATCAGCCTATCCAGAATCCGCCCATTAGCGTTACAAAGCAATCCATCTACCCTATCGCCGAATTGTATCTCGGAAGTATTTACTGTCAGTGTTCTATTCAGGTGTTCTACGGCGGTGTTTCCTTTGAGTACACTGACACTGCAAGGAGAGGGGATTACCTCCGCAACAGGATGCAGATCCAGTGGTGGCATGCGCTCAACCGAATGACTGACCACAACCGCATGAACGGTCCGCGTTAGGATTGTCGATTTGGAACCCGCCACCCATAAGCGTGTCTTTGTAATCGACGCGGATGCCACTAAGCATAGCACTATCTTTGTTATGGACGAGCACTGTCAAACCACCAACTTCCAGCCGCTGGAAGGAATCGTCGTTAGGATCTTTGACTATCTGCATGTCGTACATATACCCAGAACATCCCCCTGATTCGGCGCTGATGATTACCACATGCGTAGACTCGTCTTCCCCCATGGTGGATTTCATTGCCAGCCTGGCAGGTTCGGTGAACTCAATCTGCACATCAACAACTTCGGCAGAAGTCACAACGGGTAGACTGAAGCCCTCGCCTCCGAGTATTCCCATGGTACCCCCCTGCCGACAGGGGTATTTCAACGGTTGCGGAAACCAGCCCACACAAGCCATAACCCAATACGATGAACGCGATACGCGGAGTGTGGAAGGCACTGAAGAGAAGCCCGTAGTCAGACTGGTGTCCGGTCAGTCCACGCGCGAGCCCGACATCGTCTCCATAGAGGCGGCGTTATCCATGTCAGTATCTCTTCGCGGGAAGGGTAGCCACTCCATTGGACTCACGATGAGGACTCCGGGTCAGGACGAGCAATTAGTACTGGGGTTTCTACATTCGGAAGGCATCATTGATTCGATTGATGACATAGTCGACGTGGATGCAACGGACGACTCCATTACGGTGCATTTGACTCCCGGGGTGGCTTTCG
>CAZSPJ010000207.1:0-1554 GCA_964608795.1 uncultured Candidatus Poseidoniales archaeon
TTTGACAGATTCAATCATCGGTTCCATGACATTCTCTCCTCCCGAGCACGCATCTTCGAGCCTTTTCAGAGCAGCAGTTACTGAATCCTGGTCTCTGTTGCTACGGTACTCTTTCAGAGATGCTATCCTTGCCCGAACTCCCTCGGCGTCCAGTTTCTGCGTGTTAATTGAAGCCTCATCCTCATCAAGGTAGGAATTAACGCCGACGACCCCAATATCTCCCGTCTCTATCTCCTGCAGGTTCTTCCAGGCGCTGTCGTGAATCATCTTCTGCTGCAGCCCAGATTTGATGCATTCCAATGCACCTCCTTGAGAGTCAATATCGTCTATCAGAGCCTTGGCTTCCGAGATGATTCGCGAAGTCATTTCCTCGACGAGATATGATCCAGCCAGGGGGTCAACAGTGTTGGGCACACCGGTTTCTTCAGCTATGATCTGCTGCGTTCTAAGGGCAATCCTTGCCGATTCTTCAGTAGGAAGTCCGATGGCTTCGTCGAAACTGTTTGTGTGCAGAGACTGTGTGCCTCCTAGGACAGCAGACAGTGCCTGATAGGCGACACGGATAGTATTGTTCAGAGGCTGCTGCGCCGTCAGGGTAACGCCAGCGGTTTGAGTGTGAAATCTTAATTGGCTGGAACGGGGATTTACAGGATGGAATTCTGCTTGCACCAACTCATGCCAAAGGGATCTTGCTGCGCGGAACTTAGCCACCTCCTCCATCAGATCGTTATGTGAACTGAAGAAGAAAGACATACGAGGAGCGAAATCGTCAACATCAAGTCCAGCCGCGATTGCACTGCGCGTATACTGTAGAGCGTTCGAGAGCGTCAGAGCAACCTCTTCTACTGCTGTGCACCCCGCCTCCCTCATGTGGTAACCGCTGATGGAAATCGTATTCCACAATGGAGCGTTTTCTACACACCAACCCATCAAATCGGTTGTCAACCTCATGGATTGCTCGGGAGGATAGATGTACAATCCTCTAGCGATATACTCCTTGAGGATGTCATTCTGAATTGTACCCCTCAATCGCTCTCTTGTGACCCCCTGCTCTTCTCCTACTGCAACATACATCGCCAACAACGCTGACGCCGGAGCATTGATTGTCATAGATGTAGAAACATCTGACAGATTAATCGAATCGAACATCTTCCTCATGTCTTCGATGGTGTCGATTGGTACTCCGACCTTACCAACTTCACCCAAGGAACGGGGATGGTCTGAATCGAGTCCGAGCTGTGTTGGCAGATCGAATGCCACAGAGAGCCCCGTCTGCCCTTCATCAAGCAGCATCCTGAATCTCTCGTTCGTCTCGCTAGCAGATGAGAAACCAGCGTACTGTCTCATCGTCCAGAGCCTGCTCTTGTACATGTCAGAGTGTATCCCCCGGGTATATGGCGGCTCCCCTGGCTTCGGATGCCCCTCAGTAGGGTGCCCAGCATTTCTAGCAGCGTCATTACTGGGTAGATCCGACCTATCCATCCCACTCATGGTCTTAGAGCGGCTCTTGCGCATATACCGGGGAGTGGGAATTGCACCATGAACAATGTGCTA
>CAZSPJ010000208.1:0-1552 GCA_964608795.1 uncultured Candidatus Poseidoniales archaeon
GAAATCGTTAGGACTTGGCTGTACTACACCTTACTGAAAAGCGCATTATTGCTCGACCAGCCCGGATTCCAGAACATATGGGTGGATGGCCTCGGAATGGATCCATGGGGCCGCAAGATGTCCAAGTCTCTTGGCAACGGCATCGATGCGGATTCCGTCCTAGAGTGCGGAGCGGGGGGCCGGACAGGTTCTTGGAAAATCAGAGGCCCAGACGGCAAACAGGTCTCGCTCAGAGCAAACAAGATTGGAAGCGAGTGCTTCCGTCTGTGGAAGGCCTGCGATGCACAGGTCGGCGATGATTTCCATATCAACCCGGAGGAGATCGAATCCAAGTACTTCGGCGTCCTAACCAAGGTGTTCAACGTAGCACGATTCGCTAGCCAGTTCGACGTTCCAGAAGATTTGGACAAAGCGCCCTTGGATTTGGCCGCAGAGGACAGGTGGATTCTGTCAGAGTTCGATGATGTCATGGGGCGCGTCCAAGAAGCATGGTCTAGAATAGACATCTACACTGCAGCTCAGTCACTAAAGGGATTCGGAACTGGGGTGTTCCCAAGCCATTGGTTGGAGATGTCGAAGTCCCGGCTCTACGATGGAGACGCCGCGGCTGCTTGGACGCTTCACAGGGTCGTGAGAGATCTGTTGAGCGCGTTATCTCCAATATGCCCGTTCTTCTGCCACTATCTGTCAACCACCCTCTACGGAAGCAGTGCTGTAGATGTTCGATTCTTCCCGCGCCTACCGGCAGGAGTAATCGGCGAGGATGCCGATGCCATGAGGGCTCTCACACCAATCATCTCGGAGTTCAACTCGGCTGTTTGGAAGTCGAAGAAGGACACTGGCATCTCACTCAAATCTCCTATTTCTGGTATAGCCATACCCTCTGAGTTGTCTGCACTGGAGGATTCGCTGGTGCGCATGCACAGCATCGAGTGAGCATTCAGTTGATTGCCGAAATCGGGCGGTCACCGTCGAAGAACGCCGATAACAGCCCCGCCATCTCGGCACCCACTCTGGTTTGAGCTTCGAGAGTAGCCGCTCCGATGTGAGGACTCCCGTGAAAACACTCGTGCTGTAGCAGCGCGTTGCCTATAGCGGGCTCGACCTCAAATACATCCAATGCAGCGCTCGATAGAATCCCCGAGTTTAGTGCATTGAGTATCGCAACTTCGTCCACAATCCCCCCTCTAGCGCAGTTCACGACGTGGTTCCCACAGGCCGTGCCATCAGCCCCCACCCCTGGCATCATGGCCAACCTATCCAGATTGACAAGGTGATGAGTGTCCTGAGAGAGGTTGCAGTGCACGGAGATGTGAGTGCACGCCTTGAACAGGCCATTCAAATCATCGTGCATGAGGCAATCTAACTCAGCTGCATCCTCGGAAGAGACGTACGGGTCGAATGCGTTGACCTCCATCCCCATTACTTTGGCTAACTCTGCCACTCCACGGGCGATTCTGCCGAAACCGATCAGTCCGAGCCGCTTACCCCCCAGTTCGCTTCCTCTGAGTTGCTTCTTAGCCCAATCCCCCGTTCTGAGAGTCCGGTCGGC
>CAZSPJ010000209.1:0-1551 GCA_964608795.1 uncultured Candidatus Poseidoniales archaeon
TCGACGGCCAGTGGGATGTCAGACACAGCATCTCCCATGTACCTCGCTGAGGGGGGTCGGATTCAAGGCTTCGCCGACCGATTCAATGAAGCCGACCACCACCTCGTGGTTCTGGGGGATGCGCCGTAGCAGAGCAGGAGAAGCCTTGGAGACCGGCCGCGATGGCCGAGGTCGAGCCCGATTTGGATGCTCCACCGGGGTTCCGAGCAGCAAGATTCGCGGGAACCGGAATGGTGGCTGGGATGCTGGAGCCACAGAATCTAGCGGAGCCTGTGGATTGGGCGGCCCTTGTCTCGGGTCTGGAGACATGGGGCGAGGTCCCCGAGCCCGATTCCATAACCTCGATTTCAACTACTGCCACTGACAGGGGGTTGACGGTCGAACTGTCCTCAGATTCGGAATGGCTCGCCGAGTTCCTCCCGTGGGGCTCGGACGGTCGTCTCAGGGCGCGGGTGAAGGCAGCTCCGAAAGGCTCGCGTGTCCCATCAGGGGGGTACTCTTGGAAAGGTACCGACCTCATTATCATCAGGCCGAAAGAACCCCCCATGACAGACGCTGCACAGGAGGTTGCGAGGGCACTTGAGGCAGATGACATGGCCGCAGCCGAGAACGAGTTGCGCATGGCTGGAGCGGTCTTGGGACTCTATCACGTCAGAGCCGAGGCTGCGAGGACCACCCCGCCCGACCCTTCGCGCTGGAATGCCCGGACGCAGTGGCTGGAGGAGACTCTCCGGGCGACCTTCATCTGGCGCGCCAAGTACTCGAAGAACCAACCCTGCACCCTCAGCCTAGGCGATGTAAGACTGTCTGATATCTCAGGGGACTCGCTCAGGATAGGCAGGCCGAGGCTGGCAGACGCCCTGCGTACCCACACCTGCGAGTTCCCAGCGATGCGCGACCTAGCGTCTCTGGTTCACGATCTGTCTAGGACCCATCACTCATCATCTACCAGTCTGGAGATTACTCCTCTGCGCTCAGCGCTGATTGACGGCTGGAAGTCGACAGCGCCGGAGGACTGGACCTCCGACGAGGCATTCTACTCGCATCGAGGTGGGATGGCGATATGGGAGTACGAGCAGTGTCTGCTCGATGTTCTGGAGGCCACTTCTCACCAGTCGGGTGCGCCTGAGCCGGCGGTGACGACATTGGCCTACGTCAAGGCTTACCAGAAGCGGATGTTCAGCAACCGCACCTTCTCGTCACTTTCAGTGATGGCCGCGTTCTTCGGCATCGCCTCCTTGGCCAATACTTTCCCACCTACAATGGTGGAGGTCCCGATTCCGATAGCCTGCATTGCTCTGAGTTACTGGCTGAATGGGGTGTACAAACGAATGTCACCACCACCCGAGAGGCCGTTCACCGATCTCGGGAGATGACTCCCTCTTCGTAGCTGTAGTGAATGGGCTCCCCTGTGGGTATCTCGAGAGAGACGATGTCCTCGGGACTTATTCCATCGATGTGCATCACAATAGAGCGCAGCGAGTTACCGTGAGCTGAGACCAGGACGTTCTTGCCGCTTACGAGGTCTGGTACTATCTCCTCGGTGAAGTA
>CAZSPJ010000210.1:0-1543 GCA_964608795.1 uncultured Candidatus Poseidoniales archaeon
TCATCGTCTACGGTCTGGCTGTCTGCTTGTTCATGCGCTACTTCTTCATGCCCACCCTGACCGAGCCCACAAGGGCTCTCTGGCTGATGCCGATGCTGCTGATTGTCTCCATCCCGTCGCTGCACAAGGTGATGGTCCCGAACGAGTACTACGAAATCTACACCATGGGCAACTGGGTCCGTGCTGGCTTCCTGTACTTCTTCTCGTTCATCGCCCTCTCCTTCATCCTAGCCAACCCGCCCATAGGCGACATCGCCGCCCCTGCTATCGCCGGCGGGCTAGACATCGAGACCAACGATGCCGTCGTCGATGCCAGATGGAGCAAGGACACCTACTACCTCGAGACCAACCAGGACACCATCGACATCGTCCTCGGGATGGCGGTGCGCGACAACGTGGACGCTGAGACTGCGATGATGACTGCCAGCGTGTGGTACCGCGGCGAGATGATAGCCAATCTGTCGGCTGGCGCTGTTGGGGAATTGAGTGAGGCTCAGGAGCGGTTCGACGAGGTCGGGGGCAACTGGACCCGTGGGAACCAGAAGAACACCCTGACCAACGATGTTCTGGGACCGAAGGTCGCTTCGAGGGCCGAGGACGTGGGACTGGCGTGGGACATCACCGGCATGGAGCTGGGTGACTACGAGGTCCACATCACCATCAGTGAGGAGGGCGAGCCGTGGGATAACGTCTGGGACGCCGTATACACGATCAACATCGTCCGGGTCGTCTAGTGACCGAGTAACGAGCAGATCCTCGCTGTCATCGCATCCAGCTGCAGGGCCTCGCCGCCACCCTCGACCATCCGGAAGTCGCACTCGGCCATCGCCTCTGTGACCGCCAGCTTCTGCGCCTCGTCGAGGAACGATGTCGAGCCGAGCTCGCGGTGCATCTGGTTGACGAGATCGGTTCCGGCCAGCCCAAACCGGTCGAGCAGTTCCTTGAGCCTGCGCCGGGCCGGCTGGAAGCCGTCCTCCTTGCAGGCGAGGATGAAGCCGTGCAGTTCCTCGGGCGGGGCTGTCGCCGTGGTCTCGTAGACGAGGTCGCGAGTGACGTTGGAGTCGAGCGAGGCGGCGACCTGTAGCGAGGTGATGGCCTTGCGCAAATCGCCTAGGCTGACGTGGGCAATTGCTACTGCGGCCTCGTCATCGAGGTTGATGCCCTCTGACTCGGCAACCGAGTTGACCATCTCGAGGACCTGGTCCTCGGCCAGCGGGCGGAAGCGAAACACCGCACAGCGCGATTGTATCGGCTCGATAATCTTCGACGAGTAGTTGCAAGAGAGGATGAACCGGCAGGTCCGCGCGTTCTGCTCCATGATTCGCCGCAGCGCCCCTTGTGCGTCAGGTGTGAGGGCGTCGGCCTCGTCGAGGAAGATGACCTTGAACGTGGTACCAGGGGATGGCGCGGTCTTGGCGAAACCCTTGACCTTGGTGCGAATCGACTCGAGCTTGCGCTCGTCGCTGGCGTTCATCTCTAGCAGGTTGATCCTGTAGTCCTCACCGAACACATCGCGGGTCAGTGCGAGGGCCGCGGTCGTCTT
>CAZSPJ010000211.1:0-1540 GCA_964608795.1 uncultured Candidatus Poseidoniales archaeon
ATGTCACCGACCCTCTCGAAGGCCAACTGAACCGCGCGTGAGTATGTTGGCAGTATCTCGTCACCCTCTATTCCGAGATCGACTGGCTGTCCTGCACTACCCGCAACCACGCCCCCAAAGGGGGCGAATAGTAGGATGATGAGAACCGCGAGCGCCGTGCGCATGGCCGAACTCGAACGCATTCGACATTTAGCCATTCGTCTGTAGCGTGAAGCACATGCTTCACGACTGAGAGAACTCTGAGATGACTGCATGGACCTCTTCATCGGTCATCATTCTGCGCTGCCCCTTGGCCACCTCGAACATGTGTGATACCAGTTCATCAGTCGTTTCGTATCCGTTCTGCTGTAGCCACCAGATGATGTTGGAGCGCCCACTCATGTGGCCTATCCTGATTACCTGCTGCAGTCCGTAGTCTGCAGCAGGTACCCCAGAGTACACGCGATCTGCGAGCCAATGGTCACCCTTCTTCATCGCCTTGACCACAGCGGACGCGTGTACACCCGTCCCGGTTTCGAAAGCATCCTTTCCGAACACTGGGTAGTTGCGGGGCAGGGCGACCTCGACGTATTCGTGCGCCTTGCGCATGTACTCGTTGAGAGCGGTCAAATCGTTGCTGATTACCCCCATCAGGCTGAGATTGACAAGCGTCTGGTCGAGCGGGGCGTTGCCGGCCCTTTCACCCACTCCGAGGGCGGTCCCGTGGATGACATCGGCCCCGGCCTCATAGGCAGCGAGGTTGTTGGCGACGCCAAGTCCACGGTCTTGATGCCCGTGCCAGTTGACCTCGATGTCGCGGCGCTTCACACCAGCGTCTGGTATCACCTCGTCTTGGATAAATGAGAGCAGCTTGTGCACCCCGTTGGGGGTCACGTGCCCGCAGGTGTCGCACACGCAGATTCGATCAGCGCCGAGTTCCAGCGCCCTCGTGTAGACGGCCTTGATCTCCTCGGGTTTGCTGCGCGTGGTATCCTCAGTGACGAACATCACCGGGATGTCGTTGTCGATGGCGAATGACACTGCCTTCTCAGCTGTCGAGATAATCTTCTCCATTGTCCAGCCCTCAGCATACTGACGAATTGGGCTGGTTCCTAGGAAGGCGCTAGCCTGTATCTGCCGCTCGTGCTTGGCCTGCAGATCGATTAGAGGCTCGATATCACTCACCACAGTGCGAACAGCGCATCCGGGGCGCAGCGCGTAGTCGTTCTCGCCCATGTGAGTTAGCATCTCGTCGATGTGGCCGACGTGGAAGGGTCCAGCACCAGGAAGCCCGAGATCCGCTTTTTGGATGCCGAGGGTCTCCATGAAGTCAATCAGTTCGATCTTCTGCTCGATGGGGGGGTTGCGAGCGCTAGGGCTCTGCAGACCGTCACGCAGGGTCTCGTCGTCGAACCACAGCTCATGCGGGTGCCCCCTCGCATCGCGCTGAATCTCGTAATCTATCTCGTTCCAATCGTAAATCAGGGCCTGCTCATCCATTGCCCCACCTCGCTTTACGACGCAACGCGATGGTGCACTCGGTGTTTGAAGCCATCGGGCT
>CAZSPJ010000212.1:0-1525 GCA_964608795.1 uncultured Candidatus Poseidoniales archaeon
CGAGTTCAGTGCTGCGGTTGGTTATCTCGGCGAATATCTCCGCTACGAACTCGTCTAGGGCGACCCCGTTGCGCTGGTTGTTGTTACGCCCCCTAATCGAGACAGTGCCGTTGGCCGACTCCTCGTCACCGATGATCACCATGTAGGCTGGCCGCAGCGCCCGGTGCAGGCGGATCTTCTTGCCGATGGTGTTGTCGGAGTCGTCCACCCTGGCCCTCACTCCAGCCTGCTCGAGCGCCTCCGCCACTCTCGCAGCATGCTGCTTGTGCTTCTCTGAGATGGTGATGACCTGCACCTGCACCGGCGAGAGCCAGGTCGGGAAGTTCCCAGCCCAGTGCTCGGTCAGGAAGGCGACGAACCTCTCGTGCGTCGAGAGAGGGGCGCGATGGATGACGAAGACCTCGCCGTTCTCCGCACCGGTCTCGTCTTTGTAGGTCAGGGCGAACCTCTCCTTGGCAGCGAAGTCGAGCTGAATGGTTGACATCGACTCCTCACGTCCGAGCAGCGTGGTGAACTGGATGTCGACCTTGGGGCCGTAGAATGCAGCTTCGTCTACGGCCTCGACGTAGGGAACGCCTAGGTTGTCCAATATGTTCCTGAGGTGGTTCTCTGTGGCAGCCCAGTTCTCCGGCTGGTCGATGTATTTCTCTGAGTTAGCAGGATCCCACAGCGAGAGTCTGAAGTGATAGTCCTCGAAGCCGAAGGATGCGTAGTAGTCCTGCACCATTCGGATGTTGTCGGCGAACTCCTGCGCCACCTGATCGAGTGTGCAGTAGATGTGCGCGTCATTCATCGACAGCATCCTGACACGAAGCAGCCCGGTGAGGGTTCCAGAGAGCTCGTTGCGGTACACCGTGCCGTACTCTGCGATGCGCAGCGGCAGGTCACGGTAGGAGCGCTTCTTGTTCCGGTAGATGAGGTGGTGCATCGGGCAGTTCATCGCCTTCAGGTAGTAGGTCCCATCATCCATCTCCATCGGGGGGTACATCGAATCAGCGTAGTGCGGCAGGTGCCCGCTAGCCTCGAACAGCTGCTGTTTGGCGAGCACCGGGGTCGTCACTCGAACGTAGCCGTAGGCCTCCTCGGTCTCGACCGCGTAGCGCTCAATCTCCGACTTGAGAATCTCACCGTTGGGAAGCCATACCGGCAGGCCCCTGCCAATCATCTCGTCAATCATGTAGAGTTCCATCTCCTTGCCGATCTTCTTGTGGTCACGCTTGGCCGCCTCTTCGAGTTGGCGCATCCTCTTCTGCAGCGCGTCCTTACTCGGGTAGCACATACCGTATATCCTGACCAACGATTCGCGCTTGCTGTCGGCCCTCCAGTAGGCCTGGCTTGTGCTGGTCAGTCTGAACCAGCGCAGGTGGGCTGTGCTAGGCACGTGGGGGCCACGGCACAAATCGACGAAGTCACCCTGCCTGTAGGCGGAACTGCCGACATCGTGACCTATCTTGTCATCCATAATCTCGAGCTTGAACGGATTGCCACCGAACATCTCGCGCAGCACGTCGTTGCCGTGGTCCTC
>CAZSPJ010000213.1:0-1524 GCA_964608795.1 uncultured Candidatus Poseidoniales archaeon
CGGTGCTCTCCGTCTCGATGATGAATGAGGTCCCTGAGTATGCGACTTGGGCAGGCTGGTTCTGCTTCGTCTTCCCCGGCCCCTTCTACATCCACCTCTCCTACGCTCCTAGGTGGAGGATACTCGACAGGCTCGATCGGGGCCTCGCACCGTTCGAGGGGATGCGCAGGACGATTGACGAGAGGCCAGCGGACGAGTCTCCGGAAACCGACGACGGCGAACTTGAGGAAGTCGTCGAGTCTTCCTTCTAGTCGGCCCCAGTGGCTTCTAGTTCGAGGGCGGCCGCTCTCAGAGAATCCGGCATCGGCGTGCTGTGGCCGGCGTTGTAGTCGAAGACGACTCCCGATACGGTTCCGGTAGCGACAGTCTCGCCTTCCCTAGCAGCACTGGTAATCCTATAGCCCATCTCGAACGATGAGTTGCCGATGCGGGTGATGGTGGTGTGGACGGTGACGGTATCAGGGAAGCCGACGGGAGCACTGTAATCCACCTTGATACCGGCGAGGATGGGGCCGATTCCCTCGGAATCAAACAAATCTGTGAAGCCGCAGGCGATGAAGTAGTGCATGCGAGCGTTCTCCATCCACCTGATGAACACGGTGTGGTTGACGTGGTTGAGGGCATCCAAATCTCCCCATTGGACAGGAATCTCACAACTGATTGGCCATCGGCCGAGCTCACTCATCGTATCGCCTCATATCAACCCCAACTCACGCCCGCAGGACTCGAACTTTCCGATGACTTCCTGCAGGTCGTCACGGGTCAGTCCGGCAGACATCTGCGTCCTCACTCGTGCCTTGTCACGGGCCACCATCGGGAACACGATGGCCCCTGCCATGACTCCTTCCTTCCTCAATGCAGCAGACAGGTCCTGCGCCAATCGGCTCTCCCCGCACATCACCGGGATAATGGGGGTCTCACTCGCACCCGTATCAAAGCCCAAGGAGTCGAGTTCGGCTCGGAAGTAGTCGGTGTTGTCCCATAGCCTGCGGACATGCTGCGGCTCGGACATCAAGACCTCTATGGCCGCCTTCTGGGCGGCAGCCACCCCTGGTGGCTGGCTGCCTGAGAGCAACCACGAGCGGCTGTGATTGAGTGCGTGCCTGCGGACGTCCTCGGAGCCTGCGACGATGCCGCCTTGGACGCCCAGTGCCTTGGAGTAAGAGCCGATCTCGAAGGTGACTCGTCCCTGCAGTCCGAAGTGCGCGACTATCCCGCGGCCTTCGCCGAGGACCCCTTCGCCGTGGCAGTCGTCCACGAACACCATGGCGTCGTGCTGCTCGGCAAGCTCGGTTATCTCGTCCAGTGGTGCGATGTCGCCGTCCATGCTGAACACGCCGTCGGTGATAATCAACTTCCTCTCGCTGCCCGAGTGCTCCTTCAAGACCTGCTCAAGGGCGGCCATGTCGTTATGCTGGTAGACGGCTCTGGACGCCTTGGTCAGTCTGACTCCGTCTATGATGGAGCCATGATTCAGCTCGTCTGAGATGATGACGTCCTCGGAGCCGCGGACGAGAGTGGGGA
>CAZSPJ010000214.1:0-1497 GCA_964608795.1 uncultured Candidatus Poseidoniales archaeon
CCCCCTCAGCGAGGTACATGGGAGATGCTGTGTCTGACATCCCACTGGCCGTCGATTTGGACGGCACGCTAATCCTCTCGGATATGAGCAGAATAAGTTTCTCTCGGGTCATAGCGAGGCGTCCGTGGGTGCTTCCCGGCATGATTCTGAAGGAGATTACAGGCAGAAGGGCACAGTGGAAGAGGGATCTCGCCGAGAAACTGGTCTTCGATCCCGCCGAACTGGACTACCACGAGGCTTTCCTCGACTGGATTACAGGAGAGCGGGCGAGGGGGCGAACACTGGTGTTGGCAACGGCATCTGACCGCATCGTGGCCGAGAGGGTGGCCGCCCACGTGGGGCTGTTCTCAGACGTTATGGCGTCGGACGCCACCTACAACCTGCGTGACAAGCGCAAGGCTGAGGCTCTAGTCTCCAGATACGGCGAGAACGGCTTCGGATATGCAGGCAACAGTCACCACGACCTTGCGGTGTGGGAGCGGGCTGGACAGGTTATCGTCGTCAACCCCGAAAAGGGCCTTCTAGAGAAGCTCGAAGACGGGGCGGATATCGTCTTCGAGTAGGTGCTTGGCTAGGCGACGCCCTTTAGCGCAGTCAGCATTTGGTGAGAGTATGGGGCGCATGCGCAAGTCGCTGGGACGTCGTATCGACGGATTGGCCAAGTGGTTCCTGAGATTCAAGCTAATCTCCGTCCCTGCAAGAACGATTGCGAACTCAAGTTACGCATGGAGTTTCATCTCGAGGACTGATAGGATTCGGGCCAACAGGCTACGCGACCGGTTGAAACAGGGCGAGTTGCCCGAGCACGTCTCGATAATCATGGACGGCAACCGGAGATTCGCATGGGGCAGCAACATCGAGCGTGACATAGGTCATCGTCACGGCAAGGAGAAGCTCAAGGAAGTCATGAACTGGATCCTCGATCTAGAAATTCCATACCTCACCGTGTATGCACTCTCAACCGAGAACATGCGCGAGCGCCCAGAGGATGAGCTTGAGTCACTGTATGACTTGTATGTCGCCGGTCTCGACGAGATCGCAGCAGATCCGCGGATACATTCGCGCGGGGTCAAGGTGCAGGCCGTAGGTCGCTTGGAGAGTTTGCCTTCGAGGGTGCGCGAGGCGATTGACCGGGCCGAGAACCGGACCGCCGGACATTCTAATTTCCTGTTCACAGTCTGCCTGGCCTACGGAGGGAGGGAGGAGATCGTCGATGCGGTGCGTGAAGTAGCAGCGGATCACGCCAAAGGTGAGCTTTCGCTGGAATCGATAGACTCGGCTCAGATCTCGGCTAGGATGTACACAACTGACCTGCCTGACCCGGATCTGGTCATCCGAACCAGCGGTGAGGAGCGCATCTCGAACTTCCTGCTTTGGCAGATAGCCTACTCTGAACTGCACTTCACCGACGTCCACTGGCCATCGTTCAGCAAAACCGACCTCTACGAGGCTCTCGAATCCTACCAGAACAGGAGACGGCGCTATGGCGAGTGAGCC
>CAZSPJ010000215.1:0-1488 GCA_964608795.1 uncultured Candidatus Poseidoniales archaeon
TTTGCTCACCTGCATCAGTGAATGAGGTCTGAGCCTACATAAACCACTGATGCGGTAGCCTCCAGAGAAGCTTCGGGCAGCGATGCTGGGGCAACGTTCGTTCGTGCGTGTTGGGGTAGACTCAGCACTTCATCACCTCCGGGGCCTCACGTTTGACTCGGCGGTCTTTGAAGATGTGCATTGCCAGTGGTCTCCGGGCGGCGGCTGCGTTTATCCACAGGACCTCTTGTCAAGGGGCGATGGCAGCCGACCAGATGTGCAGGTTCGGAGTACTGACAGCCTCCGACAGAGCCAGTGCCGGCGATTACGAGGATATCAGCGGGCCGGCCATAGAGCAGTTTCTCAGTGAAGCTGTGACATCCCCTTGGGAGGTGGTGCGCTGTCTCGTCCCTGACGAACAGGGTCTGATAGAGGCGTCACTCGAGGAGCTCGTTGACAGCGAGGGCTGTTCGGTGGTGGTCACCACAGGAGGGACCGGTCCGGCCCCTCGTGACGTCACCCCCGAGGCCACCGAGGCGGTGTGCGAGCGCATGCTGCCGGGGTTCGGCGAGCAAATGAGGGCAATCTCGCTGCGTCATGTCTCCACTGCCGTGCTGTCGAGGCAGGTCGCGGGTATCCGTGGCTCCTGCTTAATCCTCAACCTGCCCGGCTCCCCGCGCTCGATACGCGAGATACTCGACGAGGTCTTCGCCGCTGTACCTTACTGCGTCGACCTCATCGGAGGGCCGTACATCACCACTGACCCGTCCGTCGTGGACGCCTTCCGACCACCACACGCCCGACGCGAATGATTCATGCGGGATTCACTGCTCGCCGAACCATGGCGAAGCTGAAGTCGGGCGATGCGGGCAGTAATCGAGGCGTTGACGAGATGAGGGAGATCGAGGTCGCTCTGGACTTCACTCCCAACGCCCTTGCCTCACTGATGTACCGGCAGGGCGACACCGTGGTGCTGGCCTGCGTGACCAAGGCAGACAGGTTGCCGCGCTGGTTCCCCCGAGACGCCGAACGTGGCTGGGTTCACGCCGAGTACGCCCTACTCCCAGGCTCCACCAACACCAGATTCCGCCGTGAGCGCAACGGTGCCAAGGGCAGAACCCAAGAAATTGAGAGGCTGGTAGCGCGTTCTCTGCGTGGTGCGGTAGACCTCGAGGAGCTCGGGCCTATCGCCCTGACTGTCGATTGCGACGTACTGAATGCCGACGGTGGCACGCGGTGCGCCTCTATTACAGCCGCCTCGCTGGCCCTGAGACTTGCCGTCCGACGCCTGATTTCCTCCGGTGACTGCCTACCTAAGGAAAAGCGCCTGAGCAGAGAGGAAGTCAAGAAGGGGGTCGAGGCGCCCGAACTGAGCGAGGCTGAGAGGTCGGCTCACGAGCTGGCGGTGATGCCTAATGACGTCGCTGCCCTCAGCGTCGGGATGGTCGCAGGAGATGTCAGAACCGACCTCGATTACGTCTTGGACAGCAATGCCGATGTCGACATGAA
>CAZSPJ010000216.1:0-1487 GCA_964608795.1 uncultured Candidatus Poseidoniales archaeon
TCGACGTCCTCGTCCTCTTCATTCAGTTCCTCAGCCATGTCACCGAGGTCGTCGAAGTCTAGGCTGTCTGCCATCTCATCGAGGTCGTCGGTGTCGTCGGTGTCGTCATCGGAACCGACGCCCAGAAGCTCGTCGATTACCGCCTCGGAGGCGTCGGGAGCGTCGGCGTCGACCTCCTCATCCAATTCGGCGTCCTGATTTGAACTGAAACTGGGTCCATCGTCATCGACTATCAGGTCGTCTTCGAAATCATCGTCGTCACTGAGCCCGGCGGCCTCTCGTGTCATCTGCTCCTCTAACTCGACCTCCAGAGCCCCCATCTCCCAAGGCTCAGGAGCGGCCTGTTGGCGCGGCCTGATGACCATCAGGGCGCCGATTAGAATCATCACGGCGGAGACCATCGCGATGAGCGTGTTCATGTCACCGCTCATCAGCTGGTCGTACCACGACTCGCCGGCTCCGCCCTCTCCTTCCTCCGAGGAGCCAAACGAGGCCTTCGACCAAGGCCTGACCTCGAGCGGGTCGACGGCCAGCCGGTGAACCTCCCCGTCGAAGCCCACGATGGCGAGCCAGTGCGTGTCTTTGTTGTCAACTGGCTCGCCCTCGATGTCGCTGAGGATTAACATCGTGATTGGGTCCTCGGTGGTCCCGACCCGAGTCGCCTGCGAGGTGATCTCGAACGGCTCCAGCGAGATGAATACGATGTAGGACTCGATCTGGGGGTCGTTGGAATCGTCCCAGCGAATCTCGACGTGGTCTCCCGACGGATTCCAGTTGGCTCTGATACCGGTTATCTCGGCGATGTGCAGGCCGGGGTCCAGCGAGTTCTCATCGATCAGGCTAATCATCTCCGGTTGCAGGTTGCTGTCCCAGTAGTTGCCTGACGAGTCTACAGGCACTACAACGACCCATATCGGCACCGACGGTGCTAAGGATTGGCCGCTCGACAGGGTCTCCAGCAGAACGGGCATCTGAGCCTCACGGCTCACCACCATGGCCGGCTCCAAGTTGCCTATCGAGTCGAATGGCGCGCCTGCTGCAGCGTAGACCCAGTACTCGCCTATGTCGGAAGCCTCGCTCTCCGGGAAAGTGACGTACATGCCGTCACCGTCGTCCGGCGAGCGGTCCTCGAGGACCGGTTTACCGAGCCTGTCCGGTGGCGAGATGTCGCCTCTGTTGTCAAGCGGCGAGACCAGTACCATGTGCTCTTCCATCCCCGTAAGATGGACATTGCCGAGTATGTCGTGGGTGGTTATGGTGACGTAGAGGGGGATGGATGGGACTATGGGTTCGGAGGACAGGGTGTCCACGGTGCTGCCGTAGAGCGCTGTGGTGACTGTGATCTGCAGCTGCAATGCTCCTCCAATCTGCCTCTGGTCAATCTCCAGCAGTCCGCATGCAGCGGGGTCGTCGCTGCAGTGAAAATTAAGATCAGCTGGATTAGGATGTTTGGCCCAGATCTCGGTCAGGTCGTTCAGCGGGTAGTC
>CAZSPJ010000217.1:0-1485 GCA_964608795.1 uncultured Candidatus Poseidoniales archaeon
AAACCGGCTAAGAAATCACGTTCACGCCGAGAGCGAACCAAGAAGGCGAAGAAGGGCAAGAAGGAAAGGGGTCCCAAGGTGATCCCAGATGGATTCGAGCCAACTGCACGAGTAAGGACATCATTTCGATACATTGTCGATACTACAGTAAACTGGGGAATTTTACTCCTTACTGCAGTAATTATGAGTCAGGCAGATGCCGACCCGACCATCCCGATCTTAGTTGCCATTGCGCTGGCTTTGGGGAATATGATATACCTACCCTCAAAGATTTCTAGATCTGCTGGCAACATCGTTACCGGTACCCAATTCGTTGATACGCGAGGTAACAACCCAGGATTTCTTTACCACATAGCAAAAAGTGCCAATATCCCATTGATCCTTTCAGGATTATTTGGTATGTTGCTGCTAATTTCCGCAGGAACCGATTGGGATAGTACTGGGACGAAAGTCTTCGTCGGCACTTCCTTGACTTTGTTGTTAATTCCAATAATAGATAGATTTCTGCGGAATCGTGGTGATGAGAAACTTGGTTTCTGGGACCGATTGTTTGGTGGTGTATGGCTAGTTACTGCTGAAAAGACAGAGACTGACTCAGGAATTGTTCAGAGACTTCAATCAATTGGAGAATATGCAGAACAAAGAGGAATGCTGGCCGAGGACGCCGATAAGTGAATCACTCTGATTCAGAATCTTCGTACCTCTGCTTGGCCAATTCTCTCATGTCTTCGTGATGCACACCGTCGTCTATCCCCTCTTGATCCGACTCATCCACAATCTCCTCTCCAAGCAGTGTCTCAATAACATCCTCCATTGTGATTAGACCTACTGTTCCCCCGAAGTCATCCTTTACAATCAACATCTGCACCTTGTTCTGGAGCAGCTCATCCAAGACCTTGTCTACAGAATCTTCCTGTTTGCATCTGAAAACATCTCGTGAAATCTCTTGCATAGTGCTAGAATAGTCGTCTACAGCTGCCCTACGCAGTATGTCGCTTCTCAGAACCATTCCCTTTACATCATCTATACTCTCATTGATAACTGGCATCCTACCGTATATCATAATGGGAATTCTTTCTATTACATCCTGAACAGTATCATTGAGATTTACCGTAGTCATGACTACACGCGGTGTCATCACATCGCCAACAGGTATCTCTTTCAAACGTAGCACATTCTGGATGACAGCCTCCTCATCTTTTTCGATTTGTTCGGATTCCTCTGCTATATCTGCAAGAGCGGACAATTCAATTCTGGTTACTGGCTCAGTATGAACTTCTGGTAATAGAGACCTTAGCAACTCAATGAGCAGTACTATTGGGTATAGGATGATAATCAGAATACTCAACGTTCGTCCAGTGAATACCGTCAAACGACGCCAGTATAGATTTCCGATGGTCTTCGGCAGTATCTCACTAAGAAGCAGGATCGCCACAGTCAATACAGCAGAGGCTATCGCAACTCCATACTCTCCAGGGTTTAGTT
>CAZSPJ010000218.1:0-1478 GCA_964608795.1 uncultured Candidatus Poseidoniales archaeon
GCGAGGTCGCGCGGCAGGAACAGCAGTTCCGAATGGTCTGTGGCCAGTCTCTCGGCCATCTGCCATGTCTTCTCGAATTCGTCCCCCATCGTGCCACGGATGAACTCCTTGTTGTCGCTGCCGATGTCATGGCCACTCGCCCACAGCATCAGGTTTCCGACGACCCCGACCATGACTATGGTGTCGACCACTCCGCGGTCGATGAGGTTGAGTGCGACCCTCAGGGAGTCGTCGCACTTAGCTCCACCGAGAATTGCTACGTAGGGCCTCGGTGGGTCGTTTACAGCAAGACTCAGTGCCCTAATCTCGTTGTTCATCAGTCGGCCCGCGATGCAAGGCATCTCCTCAGAGAATCCGGTCAGAGTCGGGGAATTGCGGTGTGATGCCCCGAAGGCATCGGTGACGTAGGCATCAGCCAGAGCGGAAAGTTTGGTGACAATCTCGGAGTCGCGCTCGTCATCCTCGTTAACCTTCTCAGGACCGTACTCCTCAGGGTGCATCCTGACGTTGTCTAGGAACACCTTCTCACCGGGCTGCAGAATCTCGATGGCCGACAGTGCCTCGTCTCCGCAGACGTCGGAGACGAACCGGATAGGTTGTCCAAGCAGGCGAGACAGTCGGTCGCAGTGGCCCGACATGTCGGTGAAGTCCTCCTTGCCCGGTCTCGACTGATGTCCCATGATGACCACTTGCGCGTCTGACAGGTCCCTGAGGGTCTCGAGTGTCGAGCGCAGTCTGCTGTCGTCGAGGAATGCGCCGGTTGACGGATGGAGGGGGGAATTGACGTCGGTTCTGTACAGCACTGTCCGACCCGCGAGGCGGACGTCGTCCAGCGACAGGACGGTAGTCACGTTTGGCGGCACCAGCGGCCCCTCTATGGCCATTGTGGGTGCAGAACACGCTCTGCGTGTTCCCACAATGCCTTTCGTGGGTGGCTCTAGAAGAGGCAGTATGAGTTGGGATGCCGCGCGCATTTCAGGCCCGGATGGCGAGGACTGGAGGGTTCCTGTATCAGAGTTGGAGGCGAGGCAATCCAGACTGTCTGAGGCGCTTGCCGGGGCAGGTCATGAATCGGTACTAATCGACGATCCGGTAGAGCTCTACTGGCTGACTGGCGGTCGTCAGAGCTCACTGCTGCTGGTCGGCGCTGAGGGTTCGGGGATATCGAACACGCAATGGGTCAGGCGCTCTCTGCAACGGGCTCGACATGAAGCCGGAGGCAGTGATTCACCGCACTCCATAGCAACCCGACCCAGAATGGGCGAGTTCGGAGGTGCTCTCAGTGAAGCAGGATGCACTAGGGTTCCGGGAATGTTGGCCGGCAAGGTACCGAAATCCAGGTGGTCCTTCCTATCATCGAAGATTAGTGGATTGGGAGGCGAGAGCGAGGACTGCACGGGCATCTTGTACGCACTTAGGGAGATCAAATCGGACTGGGAACTGGAGATGCACCGCGAGAGTGGGAGAATCAACCGGAT
>CAZSPJ010000219.1:0-1472 GCA_964608795.1 uncultured Candidatus Poseidoniales archaeon
ACGCCTTTGATCTCCCAATCATAGTGCTTGGCCCCTGGGCGCAGATCCCTATCATCGAGGTGGACCCTAATCCCACTCCCAGACAAGTGCTCTGCTAACTGAGATACCCTAGGCATGACATTCGAATCAGTGTGTGCTGCGACTGGCATAATAACCACTTGGATCGGTGCTATCGAAGGGGGTATAATCAGGCCGTTGTCATCCCCATGCATACCAACAACGGCCCCTAGCAAGCGCTCTGACATCCCGAAAGTGGTTTGATGACAGTACCTAGTCTGACCTGATGCGTCCTCGTAAGACAAATCGAACGCTCTAGCCCATTGATCTCGATAGTGATGATACGTCGCCACTTGTAGAGTCCGACCATTGGGCATCACAGCATCGACTGCGGTAGAGTACCATGCCCCGGGGAAAGTATCCCATACAGGACGCTTGGAGACTATTGCTGGGAAGCACAGATCATGTAGCAGCCTCTGCACCATTTGAGCGTCCTCAGCGATTTGCTCCGTGGCCCCCTGTTCGTCGGCATGAGCAGTGTGGGCCTCGAAGAAGTGAATCTCCCTGACTCGTATGAATGACCTAGTCTGCTTGGTCTCGTACCGGAATGTATTGACAATCTGGAATGTTTTCAACGGTAGATCAGCGTGACTCCTGATCCACAGTGAGAACATGGTGTACATCGGAGTCTCGGATGTAGGCCGGAGGAACATCGGCACCTCCAGTTCATCATCTCCACCGTGCTTGACCCAGTACACCTCTTTCTTGAAACCGCCCTCCGCCTCACCCATTCTCAATTCGGATGGATCGGTGCCCGTGTCCCTCGCTGCTTTCAGCATCGACACCAATTGATTCTCCTTCTCTAGAAGATCCTCAGGTACGAGAAGAGGGAAATTATACTCATCGTGTCCAGTTCGACTCATTTCAGAACGTGTCAGGGAATCTATCAGTGACATCATTCTCCAACCATAGGGCTTCCATACATCCATGCCCTTGATAGGATACCTCTTGTCAACCAAATCGGCGATTTCGACTATGGCTGGGTACCATGCATTGAAATCTTCCTTGGGAGGGATACCTCTCTTGGCCTTGCCCGGACTACCCATGTTCACTTGTGTCCGTGTGCGCCGCTTGAATGTGACTCAGAAACCAACTCAGGAGCTATGCAATAGGGACTCTACAGCGTCACATAACTCGGCATCGTCGCTCAATACCTCAACAGAGCCATCCGGAAGCACGATTCGCCCCCGAGGTGAATCGGGATCATGTACCTCCTCCTTCAGATTCGCTATTACCGCATCAACTCCGTATGTTTCGATCTGCTGCTTCGCCCTGTCAATAAGGACATCTACTGACACCCCCGACTCTAGTTTGAAACCGATTCGCTTGGCACCGTCCACAAGCGGAGCGATCTCGGAGATGTGCTTGGGCCCCCCACTGAGAGAGATTTCCCAAGGGCCCTCTCCACTGGACTT
>CAZSPJ010000220.1:0-1464 GCA_964608795.1 uncultured Candidatus Poseidoniales archaeon
GACCTTACCATTGTGACCTGGGGTGCGATGGTCCACGTCGCCATGAGAGCTGCCTCGGAGGCCTCCAGCCGCGGCGTGGAAGTCGAGGTAGTGGACCTCAGGACCATCTCCCCATTCGATGCTCAGACCTGTGTGGAATCGGTCAGGAGAACTGGTCGGCTGCTGGTCCTGCAGGAGGCCCAGTGGACCGGTGGACTTGGCAACACGGTCAGCAGCCGAATAATGGAAGAGGCGTTCTGGTGCCTCGAGAGTCCCCCGGTGGTCATCGGTGCTCTCGACACCCCGGTGCCGTTCTCACCGCCTCTAGAGGACCACACGGTGCCGACTGCCGAACTTGTCTCTAGGCACATCGACAGGATGTGTTCGTGAGTCCTCGACTGTCTTACCAAACGGTCATGAGCGAATTAACTCCCGGAGGAGTCGAATGACTACTCTGGCTACGCCCGATGGCCTCCTGATTGTGATGGGTTTCGTGCTGCTGATGCTTGGCGGTGAGTTCGTCGTCCAAGGAGCCGTCACGATTGCTGGCAGACTGCGAGTGCCCCCTCTCCTGATTGGCTTCACCATCGTCGCCATCGGAACCTCGCTGCCCGAGTTGGCTGTCGTCCTCGAAGCAGTTAACGAGGGAACTCACGAAATCGCCGTTGGCGGTGTGCTGGGCTCCAACGTGGCCAATGTCATGCTGGTACTGGGGACTGCGTCACTGATAGGAGCCGCGTCGAACCCAGGCCAGGGAATACATCGTGACGCTGTGGCGGTGGCAGCAGCTACGGTAATACTACTGGCTGCGGTTCTGATTGGTGGGATTGGATGGCAGTTCGGCGTCCTCATGCTGCTCGGCCTCGCTGCCTACTACGCCTACTCCTACCGCGTCTCCAAGGCAGAGGGGACTGATGTCGAGGACAGCGACACGTGGTTACCCGACTACATCCTTCTGGCTATTCCAGTGACTGTCGCTGGGGGTTACATGATTTGGACAGGGGCGGAAATGCTGGTAGAGGGGGCCACCGGACTGGCCAACAGTTACGGCATCTCCGAGTCGGTGATCGGACTATCTATCGTAGCCCTAGGAACCTCCCTGCCGGAGCTCGCTGTTACCCTTGTCGCTGGCCTACGCGGCCAGGGTGGGGTCGCTGTGGGCAACATACTCGGCTCCAACGTCATCAACATCATGGGGATACTCGGTGTCGCTTCGGTCTACTCTGGCGGCCTAGTCATCGCCCCTGAGTTCGCCGCCCGAGACATCTGGGTCGTCGTTCTGACCTCCGGCTTCATAGTGGCCATGCTGCTCGATGAGCGCCACATAGGAAGGCGCGTCGGAGCCGCAATGGTAGGCGGCTATCTTGCTTACATGGCGATGCTGTACCTGTAGGCGAACCGCTAAGGCCGGGACCCCGGTCCTAGGGCCGTGGTAGACTTCAGCCTGTCAGAGGAGCAGTCTATGCTCCAGGAGATGGCGCACGA
>CAZSPJ010000221.1:0-1459 GCA_964608795.1 uncultured Candidatus Poseidoniales archaeon
TCAGCCGAGGCCCCGGCCATCTCGAAGACTGCCATGGTCTCCGTCTCGCAGTTGATGCCGAAGCCGGAGATGACTGCAACTCTAGGCTTTGATTGCATCACGCATCGCCTCCCAGAGAGCCTTGCCAAGCCTGCTTCAATTCCATCATGGAGGCTTGCAATACCTCGGTCTCGCCGTAATTCACAGTAATCATGTCACCTTGCTCTACAGTGCCGAGCCTGCTGCACGAGCAGTCTTTCATCGCTGCAGCGAAGGCGACAGAATCGCTAGGGGCCACACTCACTAGGATTCTGCCAAGGCTCTCGCCGAACAGGGCACCCCACTCATCCAGATGGTTGCAGTCCCTCTCAAGAGAGGATATGTCCACGACCGCACCCGAGCCTGATCCGAAGCAGCTCTCAGCGAGGGCGACCGCGAGTCCTCCGTCACTGCAGTCGTGGGCGCTCGCAACGAGTCCTTCAGACATGGCTGAGGTTAGAGCGCGGTACATCGCAAGATTACGCTCAGGGTTAATCCGCGGAACTTCGCCGCCAATGCCTCCCGAGCCCTCGTCGCGGAACATGAAGGCAAGCTCGCTCGCACCGAGCTCTTGGTGTGTCTCGCCGAGAAGATAGATGTGGTCGCCAGCTCTCTTGAAATCGCTAGACACCGCCTTGCGAACATCAGCATGGTTGCCTATCAGACTGAACAGGATGGTCGGTGGGACACTAATCTTCTCGCCATGCATGGTGACGTCGTTCTTCATCGAGTCCTTACCACTGATGCAAGGCAGGCGATAGGCTCTGCATACATCGTCTATAGCACGGTTCGCACGCACCAACTGCGCCAGTTTGTAGCGCCCGTCAGGGGTTTTGGCGGACTCCACCGAGTCCGGCCAGCAGAAGTTGTCCAACCCCGCTATCATGTCGAGGTCGACGCCGACGCAAACAGCGTTGCGCAGCGCCTCGTCAACACTTGCAGCAGCCATAGAATAGGCATCGATGTCTGAGTACCGAGGAGTGATTCCATTCGATATTACGGCCCCTTGTGTCCCCCCGAGTAAGGGTGCGATGACCGCGGCGTCTCCGGGGGCGTCGTGGTTAACACCACAAAACGGTTTGATAACCGACTGTGCAATGACCTCGTGATCATAGGAGCGAACCCACTCCTCCTTACTCGCCACATTCGGTCTTGCCATCAGTCGGCACAATACATCGCCCATACCAGTGGCGGTCATCGAGGGTGGCCAGAATGGCTCGTGCTGAGGGGGTGTCCACTCTGATTCGAGTTGCAGTTGTGGGCATCCATCGTGCAAGAAAGAAATCGGTATGTGAGCTACCGGAGTATCGGCGAAGCGCACAACGAATGCTCCTGAATCAGTGAATTCTCCGATGTTCGTAGCCTCAACCTCATGGAGTTCAGCGAGAGTTTCGAATGCTTCGCAGTCCTCCGGTCTCACGCCCACCGTCATGCGCTCCTG
>CAZSPJ010000222.1:0-1410 GCA_964608795.1 uncultured Candidatus Poseidoniales archaeon
ATGATTCAGAGACTCTTGCGGAGACATCATCTTTAGTCAACTCGACAGTATGCGAGGAATCGCCACCGAGCACCACTGCTTCGCTAAGTGGGTCGAACGCATCATTAGCTTCAGGATTCAGACGACTCAGTGGAAGCTCTGTCACTCTGAGGCCACACTTGCCATGAAGACTACCAATCCATCTGATGACGCGCTTGACATCGACTGTCACATTCTCATCTGTTTCCCCAGCACCACCCAGTACTACTGACGAGTCTCCTTTTACGAGTTCCCAGAAAACCGTAGTGTTGTCACCGGGGAACACCGTTAGACTACGGTCCTCCCTGAGTCTACTGATTCTCTCTGCATCTAGTGATTGTTCAGCTAACTGCATCAACTTCGATTTACTACACGATCTAACGGTGCAATTCGGATTACGAATTCGCTGCTTCATGATTCCGTGCATCTCGTCCAATAGGTGGCTCTTGTCGGGTGAGTCCTGGGCGATGGCCTGAAGATTCCCCAGTACGCCATCAATTCCCTCCTCCACGCGAGTTTTCCACCCACCCTCGTTATTGCCAACAACCGCTTGGACACTGATGCCTTCACCCCTAATGTAATTCACTAACTGCCTACGTGCATTAGAATCAAGTTGTAGATAGGCTGGATCCCTGACGTGGATATGGAATCCTCTGTGTCCGGAGAATGAAGTCTGGACGTGCTGTTCGAGAAAACCGAATTCAGGTTCTAAAAATTCGGACCACAATTTCCATGCCTGATCCTGAATCAGTGCGATCATCGCAGGAAAGTCACGATCTGAGACTCCAGGAAGATGGTCGCCGTCCAAGTCAAATATCAAATCTGCACCTAACCAACCCTTGTCTATCATTTTGCGTTGTGAAGGGTCGCGATAATATGCTGTGCTGTGGAAACATGAATGGGGGGATTTGCTATGCAGATAGTGCAGAAGCCCGTCCTTATCCATGAACCCGCGATGCCTGTCGGGTGGCCTAGTGCCCCAGGGGACGAACATCCATTCCCTAGATCTGAATCTCGGGGGACACCAGAGATCGGCGGATCTCAGCGATTGGTAGTATTCTGAGAACCGCAGTGCAAATCGGCTCCATCCCTCGGCCACATTCAAATGACAATGGCCAGACAAATAACATGTGCTGTCATTCGAGGTCTAGTGTGTTGGGTTCACGCCCCTCGGTAGCAGGTTGTGCACCTGTAATCTCGATGTATGCTTCCCAACAAACATAGCGATTATCCAGCACTATCGCCTCTGCGAATGTCAACGCCTTCCCAGTATGAGCACAAACTGGACCTAACTGCCCTGTGGCAGTGGACAGTTTAGATGCATCGGGCATAGTAATTCGAGAGCCTTTCGATTATTGACTCTTGCCTTCTCGAAGTTACTCACTAGGAGTC
>CAZSPJ010000223.1:0-1407 GCA_964608795.1 uncultured Candidatus Poseidoniales archaeon
GAAAAGTCCCATCCGTCTGAGGAGTACCTGTGCGCGCACAGGCCTGCGTCGGCCTCGGTGACGAAAGCGGAGATTGCTGGGTCAAGAGGCTCGGGGTCGAGGATGTCTATGACGCCGTCGTCATCGAGGTCCTTCAGGCAGGGATGGATGGTCGCGAGAGATCCTGAGTTGGTGGTGAAGTTGAATGCCGAGCCGGTGTTGACCCAGATGTAGTCCGCACCCAGCTCGGCTGCGTACGAGCCCTCGTCGTACAGCCTGTGACCGGAGTACTGCAGACCGAACTGGTCGGCGAGGTTGCTAGAATAGCCGAAGTCGTCCATCAGCAGGACCGTGCCGCCGCTCTCGACGAAGGCCTCGATGGCGAGAATCTCCGATGTGGTGTAGCCCTCACCCTCTGAGAACTCGATGACGTTCTCGTCCCCGGTGAAGCGAGGCAGTGAGATGGTGTCGCGTTCGACCCCAGAGACGATGAAGATGGCTTCCTCGGGGTGGTCAATCTCGGAGAGTAGCAGAGGGCTTGATACCAGAGCTGTGGTCTCAATCCCCATGTTGTTGATATCGGACCTGAAAGCTCCCAGATCGTTCCAATCGTCACCGTAGGCAGACTGGTGGGTCTGCCCCGGGACTATGTAGGTCATGGCCACAGTGGAGACTAGGATCAGCAGCAGCGCCCAGAAGGCGAAAATGAGCGCACTACGGCGTGCACGGCGGGTCTTCAGGAAGTTCACAATCTCCCGCCAATCCGCCACGCTTAGAGCCTCCGTTCCGTAGGAACGGTTGACGAGCCTGAACTTCGTCTTAAGACCGTTATGCGGTGATGAACGGACCGTGCATCAGTAGTCAGCGTGCCAACTGCACGCTTGCGCCTACTCCAGCCACTTCCTCTACTGGGACTGAGATAAGTCCGTCGACAGTCGGCCATGGCAGCAGAGTGGGGTCTATGTCGGGCTCGATGGAGACCAGCAGAGACACGATGCTACCGGTATCTGTGTCCAGCCGAAAGTCTGCCATGTGGCCGAGACGGTCGCCGCGTTCGTCAACAACCTCCCGTCCTAGAATCTCCCGGCCGAAGGTCGTCGGCATTCTTACACCTCAAACAGATTCGATGCCCGAGAGGCCGTCAGGGCGACGGCGGACCGACTCGAGGCCACTCGTGAGCATGGACTCCATGCGACCGTAGTACTGCATCATCTCATCGGTCACCGTCGGGCGTACGCGCCCGATTGCCTCTTCGAAGTGCTTCTTTGAGACGGTCTTGCGCTCGGCCCGCATGGCAATCAGCGCGGCCTCCCTGCATATCGCCTCGATGTCAGCACCGGTGTAATTCTGCAGATTTGTAGCCAAGTCATCGAGCTTGAATCTGCCCAGCGGCATGTCCGCAGTGTGAATCTTGAGAATCTCCTTGAG
>CAZSPJ010000224.1:0-1394 GCA_964608795.1 uncultured Candidatus Poseidoniales archaeon
GCCATTCTCATCGACCCTGCAGATCAGAGCCCAGAGGTTGCCGCTAAGCGATGTGTCGCCGCTGTAGCAGCTGGTAGTCGGATGGTACTGGTGGGTGGCTCTTCCGACACTGATATGGATAACGTACACAACACAATCATTGCGATACGCGAGGCATTAGAACTAGTCACCTGGGCCTCCAGTCAGGATTCAACCTCCGAAGAAGAAGAGTGGACAGTCCCAATCATACTCTTCCCTCAAGGTGCCGCAGCCCTTTCCCCGGCCGCAGACGGGATCACTTTCATGATGCTGATGAACAGTACCTCCCCACGGTTCCTAATCGAGGAGCAAGTCATGGGCGCGCCCTTCATCCGCGAGGCCGAGATTACACCCCTACCGATGGGATACCTAATTTGCGCCCCGGGTGGTAGGGCGGGCCAAGTCGGCCAGGCCAGCCTGATTCAGCCCGACGATGATGAACGGGTACGCTCATACGCTATGGCGGCTGAGTCCTATGGGTTCCGAATGTTCTACCTTGAGGCAGGTAGTGGAGCCTCTGATCCAGTCGGTCAGAACCTGATTCGCAGTGCTAGGGAGGCCTGTGATCTAACCCTCGTAGTCGGTGGAGGCATCCGCGACGGAGCTACGGCCCGGAAGGCTGCCGACGCAGGGGCAGATTGGATCATCACAGGGAATCTTTCCGAGGAATTCGACGACGCTGACGAACTACAGCGTGTGCTGACCCAATTCATCACTGAGATGAACGGTTCTTGAGCCCTTCCAGTTCGGCGACCAAACGCTCGAGTTGGCCCTCCATATCGAGTATCAGCATCACATGCTCCTCCTCACTACGCAACAGGCGCGAATTCTCCTCCTGCAACTCCTCGAAACGATCCTGCCCACCCCCTTCTTCAATATCGGCGCGGCGGGCCCGTTCGTTCTCTAACAACAACTCCATCTGAACTATCCTCGACTCAGCTACTCGCATACCCTCTTCCAGCTCGGCCACCCTAGCTCGCGCCGAACCATCACTCTCACGGGCCTCGAGCTCCATCTCAAGTGCACGTGCGCGCTGTCGCGCAGTGGCTAACTCCCCCTCCACTTTGAGAACCTCCTCCCAAACCGAGATCACCTCCTCGGCGAGCCGCTCTGGTGACATGTCCCTGAGCCGTGCGGCTAAATCAGGCCCATCACTCTCTCCAGCCCCCTGTGCTGGGTTAGCATCACTCATTTCACTCGACGAGCAGCCTTGCGGACCTGCTATTGAACCTTGAGGGACTCGAACCGAACCGACGGCGGTATCGCTGCGCTGTCTGCCCCACCGGCCTCGTGGCGTTTATACCACGACTTCAGGTGGCCCTCAAGATGAAGGTCTATCGGGCCATAGGTAGTTTCAGGGCGCGCAAGACTCAACA
>CAZSPJ010000225.1:0-1385 GCA_964608795.1 uncultured Candidatus Poseidoniales archaeon
TATGAATCTAGAATATAGACTATTCAAAGATGTAGGAAAATCGAATCCGCCCCTTCCCTTTGTTCTTCTTTCCTAGAAACTTGATTTGAGGTATCATCAAGGTATTCGAGACATGAGTGCCAGCACACGGGCACAAATCGACTCCTTCTATCTCAACGACCCTTAGTTCGGTAATTGAAGATGGGATCCGATGCATGAATTTGGTATGCCTCATCTGTTCGTGGTCAAGTATTCGTGACCTGTCCCATTCGTGAACGTTCACAGATATGTTTGAAGATATCACCGAGTTGGTAGCTTCAACAAGATCATCTGGATTGAACACACCCTTATCCTCAAACAGCAGGTCTACACGGGAGTTCTCAACTGTGAGTTGGTTTCCTACCGTCTCAGCCCCCCATAGATCCTCGGCAAGGGCAGATACGATATGTTGAGCTGTATGCATCAAGGCGTGTCCATTTCTTCGCTCAACATCGATTTGACAAGTCACAGTATCTCCAGTTTGAAACAAATCAGGATCATCTACTGGATGTAGAATCATGTTACCTGGCAATACCTCGTGAATAGCAGACTCAGCACTCTTGGAAGTCAATAGACCAGTATCTCCTGGTTGACCCCCTCCTCGTGGATAGCAGTAAGTTGACTCCAATAGCACATTGCTGCCTTCGAATCCTTCTATGCGTGCCTCAAAGGGGGGTGGGTCTGTACCTGGATGCCTAGACATATGCAATTTCTCTTGCATAGTATCACAATATTCGATCGAGTCCGAGATGGCCGTCAAACCCACCATTCAACAAGTCGTAGCTCAGAGCCTCACAGTCAGAAGTCATAGCCCTGTCACCATCAAATGGCCTCACCCACCCCCTGACCCAGCTAAGGATATTCGAAACACCAGAGCCGGGTTTCTCAGAGATCCTATCAATCGCTTCGGCCGAACATATCAGTTCATTCGCAAGCACTTGAGATAGTAATTGAGTTGACTTCAAGGAGCGATATGTTCCAGTTGCGCCCATTGAGACATGGTCTTCTTTACCCATACTGACTGGAACATTGGATGTAGTAGCAGAATTAGCCAGCAAATGCAATTCAGCAATACACGCAGCAGCTACATATTGGATAATCATGTATCCGCTTTCAAGTCCCTCAGTTTGAGCTAAGAATGCCTTTTGTCCACTCCAATTAGGGTCTAGGACCTGATTGATTCTCCTCTCAGATATACTGGCTAATTCGTGGCACGCAATAGCTATCGAGTCACTGGCGAGTGCGAGATTCTGTCCATGGAAATTACCTCCGCTGACAATGTCCACTGAGTCATTCTCAACAAAGACCAATGGATTGTCTGTAGCGCTGTTTATCTCAATCTCCAACATCCTTCTAGTTTCTGAGAT
>CAZSPJ010000226.1:0-1384 GCA_964608795.1 uncultured Candidatus Poseidoniales archaeon
CCGAGAGACTGGCCACAGACCATTCGGAACTGCTGTTCCTGCCGCGCGACCTCGCTGTCGAGATCGACGGCCAGCGCCAATCGCTGGAACTCAACGCGCTGCCGACACGGCACCCAATCTACGACATCGGATTCCAGACATTGATGGACATGCGCCCGCTGATAATGGGTGCCAACTGTGTTCTGTGGAACGGCCCAGCCTCGTACTTCGAGATGCCTGAGTTCGCCTTCGGAACAATCGAGATCCTCAACATGTGCGCGGAGGCCACAGGGGTGACCATCGTAGGAGGGGGCCACACTAGCGCATTGGTCAACCAGCGTGGAATGGCCGGAGATGTAAGTCACAACAGCACCGGGGGCGGCTCGGCATTGGGCATGCTCTCGGGCGATTCGATGCCTGTGATTGACGCGCTCGCGCGCTCGAACGACAAGTTCAGGCCGCTGCTCGGTGCACTGGGACTCGAACCAGCGGAGTGAGCCACTGGGGAGACTTGAACTCCCGACCTCCTGATTACGAATCAGGTGCTCTACCAACTAAGCTACAGTGGCGTCAGCGCGACCACCTGAGGCACTCGCATAAGAGAATCGGTGCCGCAGACAACGCTAAGGCATCCGCCAACCCCGTGCATGCATGGAAGAGACTGACGAGGGCGCAGCCCCGGAAGAAACGACATTATCAGGAACACCGAATGCCACCCCCGCTGGCGATGATGGCGGGGCTTACGGTCAGCCCGCTGTGATGGTTGGCCCAAAGAGCTCCCTGCCCAAGGTAATGGGAATTCTAATGATGCTCTATGGTGCAGGAATGGGGCTGCTATCTCTTCTCGCCCTGCTCGTGGTAGGCACTACTATTGACGACTATGAATTGAGTGGAATCAGCGTTAACACGCCATTCATGTATGCTGATGCAGTAGTGGATGTAGCATTCCTGTTCGTTGTGGCATATGCGGGCTACCAGGTATTCAACTATCAGAAGAGCGGGGTCATGTTGGCACTTTATGCCATAGGAGTCGATCTTGTGATGGGCCTCATAGGGGCATTATTCATGGCTGATATGATGGCAGAGATTGCTGGAGACAGTGCATTCGGCTCTGCTATGGGTGGAATCGGCGCCTTCTTCAGCGTCTTCTGCGCGGCCATTTGCGGGCTACTCGTCTACCTTCCAGTACTCGCCTCTGCTGACTCCTTGGAATGATCAGCGCAGCGCACTGAGATCCACCATGTGCCCTATGCGGGCATTCACATCCGCGAGGATACTCTCCAGCGCAGCATCGGTCCTGCCCTCCGCGCGCATCACTAGGATGGCCTCGGTATTGCTCGGTCGGCACAGGTACCAACCATCGTCGTAACGCACTCTGATACCGTCCACCGTGGAGCACTCCATG
>CAZSPJ010000227.1:0-1382 GCA_964608795.1 uncultured Candidatus Poseidoniales archaeon
AGGTTTTCTTTAGATTTCTTCACCTCGATTATCATGGCTAAGGGAGAAATCGTGCTCGGTTGTCTCGCTCCGCACCCCCCTCACGTGGTGTATGCGGAGAATCCGGAGCAGAACGAGCCGTTCTCAGAGGGCGGCTGGGAGACTCTGCGTTGGGGCTACCATATGCTGGCTAGGAAGCTAAAGGAAATCGACTACGACTGCATCGTCGTGCTTACTCCGCACTGGCAGACCTACGTGGGCACCCACTTCCTCGGACTCGAGCGCTTCCAGAACATCAGCGTAGACCCGATCTTCCCCAATTTGTTCAGATTCAACCACGACATCACAGTCGACGTCGAACTGGCCGAGACCATGCACGACGCTGCCGCTGAGGCAGGCATCATCACCAAGATGATGAGAAACCCCGACTTCAGGGTCGACTACGGCACCATCGTGAGCTGTCACATGCTCAATCCCGACTGGGACAAGCCGATAGTGACCATCAGCAGCAACCGCTCGACGCACTACTACTCGAACGAGGTGATGAACGAGCAGGCCACTGCCCTAGGTGACGCCGTGATGAAGGCGATTGAAGCCAGCGGCAAGAAGGTGGTTCTGGTAGCCAGTCACTCGCTCTCACACAGGCACTTCGTGACCGAGGCGCCGCTGCCCGAGGACATGAGCCGCGAGCACATCTACAATCACAGCCAGTACGTGTGGGACATGAAGATCATCGATATGATGAGGCGGGGCGAGATGCGCGAGGTCATCGACGTTCTGCCCGAGATGATCGAGCAGACGATGGCCGAGGCCGAGGGCGGCGGGCTGACATGGATGATGGCCGCTATGGGCATGCCCGACTACCCGGCGGAGATATACGGCTACCAGTCGGTCATCGGAACCGGCAACGCAATTGCGGCTTGGGACCCGAACTCAGCCACGCGTGAGATGGTTCTCTGAGGTGATTGGATGAGCGAGGAGCCAGAAATCGTTCTCGGACTCTATGTCCCGCCGCACCCGCACCCGCTGCTCGCACCGGAGCAGAACGAGGGCTGGGGCAAGCTGCGCGAGGCCTACGACACCTGCCGCCAGCGCATCGAGGAGAGCGATGCGGACCTGATGCTGATCTACTCGACCACTTGGCCCAGCATCGTCGGACATCAGATACAGGCTCATCCAAAGCCCGTCTTCACCCATGTCGACGACGACTTCCACTTCCTTGGCTCGATGCCATACGAGTTCAGCATGGACGCTGAGTACGCAGAGTGCTACAGGGAGGCGTGCGAGGCTCGTGGCCTGCACGCGCGCACGGTGGCCTACGACGGATTCCCCATCGACACCGGCTCGGTTGTCGCGCTCAAGTTGCTGAACCCCGACAACCGGATACCGGCATGCATCGTCTC
>CAZSPJ010000228.1:0-1374 GCA_964608795.1 uncultured Candidatus Poseidoniales archaeon
CCCGGCCGATGGTAGAGCCCGCAAGACCCCACACACGCTTCGAGAAGGCGAGGATCATCGGCGCCAGAGCGCTTCAGATTAGCATGGGAGCTCCTCTGTTCGTAACCGAGGACGAACTGCGTCAGCACTTCAGCGAGGAGCTGATTCAACTGTACGGAGTTGAGGAGGCGAAGTGGAGGGTCGTTCTCGACCCCAACAAGATAGCGATGCTGGAGTACGAGCAGAACCGGATACCGATTGACGTAGACCCTCACACAGAGTGAGGCGCATAGGTTCGGGCAAGTCTATTTGTCTGAACATCAAGGCTCTCTCAGGGGAGAATTCAGTTGCTCGAGGGGATTCAGGCAAAGCGGCTGACTGGCGCTCTTGTGGCAGTCACATTCCTCGTCATCGCCCTCGGTGGCGTGATTCGGGTCTACGACGCGGGGGAGTCGTGCCCGGACTGGCCAACCTGCTTCGGGACATTGGGTTTCGATGTCTCGGAGGCCGAGCAGGAGGCTTGGTACGAGGCAAATCCCGATGAGATCGACTCGAGGGGGGCCGGACACCGCTACACGACTTTTCAAATCTTCACAGAATGGGCGCACCGGCTGCTCGCAGGAGTAGTCCTAGGGCCATTGGTTCTCCTCAATTGGCTACTAGTCAGACGTGATGAGGGGCTCGGCTCTGAGGCCCGACTGGCCTCCAGCGTGGCTGTAGCTCTAATCATCTGGCAGGGCGCAGTTGGCTGGCTGACAGTGAGGATGGACAACGAGCACTGGAGCGTTGCGTTGCACCTAGGTTCGGCCCTTGCGTTCATGCTCAGCCTAATCTGGCTCTGGCTAGCGACATCGAGGGATCATGGTGAACTGCCTGATTGGGCTGGTTTCGAGTCGGCTTCAGAGAAGTGGAGGAGTCGGTTGCTGTGGCTCTCGGTAGCCACTCTAATCACCCTGTTCTCTGGCGTCTTCGTCTCAACGACGAACGGCGCGAACACAGGATGCGGGGTAAGCGGACTGTACGAGTCGTGGCCGCTGTGCCGTGGAGAGTTGCTCACATCGATTCACGACTGGGTGCTGCAGTCCCAGATCATCCACAGATGGCTGGTAGTGGGAGTCGGGGTCGCCCTGCTGATGGCATCGCGGACAATCTGGAAGGAGGTCGGTTCAGACAGCGTGCTGTGCAAGTGGATTTGGGGCTCGACCGCTCTGTATCTGGCGAACATCGGCATTGGCGCCTCGTACATCCTGTCATGGGATCTCAGTGACGGTTACACAGAGTATCTCTCACTGATTCATCTGCTTCTAGCCTCACTATCTTTCATCGTCCTGACCACGACTTGGATGGGGACTACGATAGCGCTTGTAGCGGAGGTCGACGATGAGTAATCTGAGG
>CAZSPJ010000229.1:0-1374 GCA_964608795.1 uncultured Candidatus Poseidoniales archaeon
GTCGGGAAGGCCGCTACTCTTCTCCAGCGAACTAAATCCAACAGGGCCATTGCCACCATGTGTATAGGAGGGGGGATGGGGATTGCCATCGCTCTGGAGAGCCCCTGATCACTCTTCTTCCACACGAACCAACCTCTCGCGGCAATTGGGACATGTGTCGTTGATAGTCAACTGGTCAGGATACACAGCCAAAACACTGGAACAAGCCGGACAGGTGGCTAGTATCTCCTGATCATAGATTATCTCGGCGAATTCCGATTTCCTAGAGCCTCTGTACCACATAATGTATGACTGATTCCTCATGGTGGGAATCCTCCTTAGAGTGGTGACGCCTAGTAGTCCTAGAACTACTGGTAGAAGTATCTCAGAGCTGTTTCCGAAAAAGTAGCTGATGCCTCCTATTGCACCAAGCAACACGAACGCAGCACCGATGAATCCCAGAGTAGCGATGCCCAGTCTGATGCCACCATGAGCGCGTCTATGCATTACGATGACGGAGACTATGCCCAATGGGATTAGTACCACCCCCAGAAGCACATGGAATAGCAATATCGAACCCGAACCTGAAGTTCCGGTGGAAGACAATAGTAGAATGAGCAATACCACATCGATTGCGATGAACCTCGTTAGATGCCGGTGCAACAGCCCCATACGATCCGAGTTCATGTCCCGATTACCGCTGCAAAGAATACTTTTCCTCTGGCGACGCACTCATGAAGCCCCATGGTATCGGATATACGTGGTCAAGGACGCTGATGTGGAACTCAGGGGCTCAAGCCTTGACAATCGAAGGGTCTTGCTCATTGTCACCGGAGGAATCGCGGCTGTAGAATCGGTTAGATTATCGAGGGAACTGAGGCGTCACGGTGCGGTACTCAAGATTCTCATGACCCCCGAGGCTGAGAAGATCATCACACCACTTGCCTTGTCATGGGCTTCAGGTACTAGGGCCCTGACTGGTTGGGACTACGAGATGGCCCAATTAGGTGATTATGACGCTATCCTAGTAGCGCCCGCTACAAGGAACACCATTTCTAAGCACGTACATGGTATCACCGATTCACCGGCGACCATGGCTCTATCCGCAGGCCGCGGCAATGGAACGCCTATTCTCTTCGTGCCTTCGATGCATTCTGACCTGTTCGATGACCCAGTAACATCTGATTTCATCGCAGCTCTCCGCAAGGAGGGTAGCGCTGTAATGTTCGACGAACCCCAAGAGGGACGCAGGAAGCAACCCGACTCGGTGTCAATCGTCGCAGAACTCTGTCATTTGGTGAATTCTGCATTGCCTGAGAGGAAGCTGATTGCAATAACACTGGGGGCGAACAGGGCGCCCATAGACGCTGTGAGGGCCATACAGAACGCTTCTTC
>CAZSPJ010000230.1:0-1367 GCA_964608795.1 uncultured Candidatus Poseidoniales archaeon
TATTCACTGGACAAACATTGAGGATACTGATTATTGTGCTATGGCCAATAGTTCTGCTGATTGAGTTGCTAAGGTCACTATTGCCAGAAGTTCATACTGAGCCAGTGACCAGAATTGAATTGTCCGCTCTTGCGGATATAGCAGAGGAATCCGATCAAATTGAAGAGGATGAGGAGGCAGTCATCCAGAATGTGCTACGTTTGAGGGAGATACTGGTTAGTGATGTGATGACACCTCGCGTAGTCATGACTACGGTTAATCTCGATGAAACAGTACGGGATGTAATAGAGAAAATTCCCATTATGATATACGGCAGGATGCCGGTTATCAACGAGAATATAGATGATGTAAGAGGGATGGTCCTGAGAAGTGACATACTGCGTAAGGCAGCTGTAGACGACTATTCTAGCACTATGCAAGAGATTTCACGAGATGTTTTCAGATGCAAACAGGAAGATTCTGTAGACAAGGTCTTGGATGAGCTGCTCCAGAACAAGGTGCAGATGTTGATTGTAAAGGATGACTTCGGGGGAACAGTAGGTCTAATCACAATGGAGGATGTTATTGAGACACTGCTTGGAGAGGAGATTGTGGATGAGTCGGATCAAGAGGGGATAGACGACGGTGTGCATCACGAAGACATGAGAGAATTGGCCAAGCAGAGGTACGAAGATTCTGAATCAGAGTGATTACTCTGTATCGGATTCTGATTCTACCATCCAACCACGCGACTCAGAATAGTCACCTATGGACTCAAGCCTCTTCATTATTCCCGAGCTGCTATCCGTCTTTGCTGAACGTACTAACCACACGCCCCCAAACAATGTGTCCCAGAACCCCAGGTCATCACTTCTAGAGCGATGCATTATTCGATCGAGGATTGGAATCAACATGAGGAATATCGATGATCCTACAAATATCTTCATCCCCGTGCTCCAAACGGTTCCAGCGGATATCGCCATCATTAGAGCGGCCAAACCAAGGAACATGAAAGGTATGTTCGCACTCTTGCCCATGTGATAGAGAAATGATGGATTGTCGCCTCTGGTATTGACGAACTGGGTTCCTGAGACCACGTTTCCAGCCGACCTGAAAAATTTTGATGGCAAGTATATCATGTTCCCTAGGGCCAGAATCATAGAGAATATGAAAGGATAAGTGATATCTGTATAGAACAGAATCAACATTCCCACCAAGACAGCAATTAGTCCGAAATTGACCGTGAAATCTACTAAGTATCGTGAATATGCCCTCATGGTTCCCGCTGGCTCGTAACCCTCTGGCATTACCTTCTGAACACGTTCCTTCTTGCCCTTCTTCGCCTTCTTGGTTCGCTCTCGGCGTGAACGTGATTTCTTAGCCGGTTT
>CAZSPJ010000231.1:0-1363 GCA_964608795.1 uncultured Candidatus Poseidoniales archaeon
CGGTCTGCGTAGTTTCCATCATCATCATTGAATTCATTGTAATCACCACCTTGGACATTGCCAGTAATCTTCATCCATGGGCTTCGGTGATTGTAGTACCATCCCTCATAATCAGTGGCGACCATTTCATCACCTCGGGCATTGACCCCGCCAAGCAAACCCTCGTGGAATTGCAGAAAATCAGGATAGTAGGCAGCCAAGGTCTGCATTCTCTCCTTCATGGAGAAGTAGTCATGGTAGGATCGGAATTGGAGTTGATCGAAATCGCCATGTGGCCCCCAAGGGAAGATTTGGAACGCGTACTCGTCCGACCAGATGTCCTCAGGGGCATAACCAGAATCTGCGTCCTGGGCTCCGACAGGACCCAAAAGGGAGGTCGGGGCTACCAGAGATAGCAGCAGAGGCAGTAGCATCGCTGTCATCGGAACTCGGCGAGAGCGTGCTTCTGCTTGCTCGACTCGTGGGGCGTCTCTTGGCGACATCTGAACGCCTCTGCGACCATAGGGGCGGTATTCAATCCCTCGGAGAAGCGGTCCATAGGACCGGGGGTGCCTTTTTGAGGGAGGCGTCCTCGGCCGCACCATGGACTGGTTGGATGGTTTGATGGATGGAGATGCCACGATTGGTGGCTTCTCAACAGGGACTCTGGGTGTTGTAATCGTTTGTGCTGCACTCAGTATGGGAGCTGGAATACTCTCTAGGAGGATGATTTTCCCGCGACTGATGAGTGTATTCTCCAAGATTGAAAGGATAGACAGCGAGAATGTGTTCGCTCCCAAGTCACTTAGATGGATGGTCGTCTTCTTTGCAATGTGGTTCTCACTGGATTGGCTCTCCGCTACAGACGAAATGGGAGAGTACGTGAACGCAGCACCCGTTTGGGATGCCAATCTGATAGACACAGTAGAGCAAATCGCATGGGCTGGATTCATCCTACTCGTGCTTCTGACAGCCTACCGATTGGTCGACTACCTCGATGCTTTCATCGTGGTCGAGGGGGACAATATGGCGGCCCGCCGCTCGCTGGCCAGCGTCGCTGAGTCGATAGGTCGACTCGCTGTGGTGGTAGTCGGGTTCTTCGTGATAGCAGGACTGTTCGGAGTCAACCTCAACGGCCTCATCGCAGGTCTTGGAATCACTGGCCTGGCTCTGGCACTTGCAGCGCGGGACTCTGTGGCGAACGTCTTCGGGGCCATCTCGATAATCGTCGACCAGCCGTTCAACGTCGGTGACTGGATTGTTGTCGAGGATGTCGAGGGCGAAGTTGTTACCATCGGTCTGCGCACCACCATGCTGAGAACGGGGGCGGACACGATGGTCACAATCCCCAACTCCAACATCACCAACTCCCCCGTTGAGAACT
>CAZSPJ010000232.1:0-1359 GCA_964608795.1 uncultured Candidatus Poseidoniales archaeon
ACATGTGATGCGAGCATCTCAGCAAGTCATCATACTTGGGTTCTTAGTGGACAGTCAACTCGTCCCAGAGGTTCAAACCGTCCCTGTCGACAACATATCCGAGCAGGTCCCCGATGAGGTAAACGCTCCCGATGACGAGGAGTTCACACTCAAACTCCCTAGCCATCTCCCCTGCCATCTCGAAGGCCTTCCCGGGATTCCTCTCCACTGCTTTGGGGATGTTGCCCAAGCCCATACTTTCCATCATCAAGGATAGTTCCTCAACGCTGACAGCAGGGTTCCTGCCGCTCTTCGTCTCGGTCAAGACTAGTCGAGGGAACTTGTCGCCTTTGCATATCTCGGTCACGACCGGCTCTAGCGTTTCTCTCAGGTCAGCCTTCTGGCTCAATCCCAGTAGGACCACGCTGCGTCTGTCTACCTCAGCGAGGTCGTTCGCAAGGCTCTCTGCGTTGTGGGCGGCGCTCAGGCGTGTAACCACTCCTTCTACCCAGTCCCTCCCGTAGCCAGGAGAACGCCCAGGCCAGATACAGTCTCCCATGGAGACTTCCCACCCAAGATGCGCGGCCGCGGCCTCGACCATCACCGAGTGGCTAGACCACGTTGAGTCGGCTTGATTCTTAGGCAACCATGACAGGTCGTCACCTGCGGTGTCCTCGATGGTTCGCCTGACCTGCGGGTCGTCGTGCTGCAGCGCGAAGAGAGACACCTTACTTCGGTGTATAGCTGCCTTCTGTTCAGCTATCTCGACCAGAGTGCCATTGGGCGCGAGGTACTCCCTGTGTTCCATCGAGACGGTGGTCAATATGCAAAGATCTGCATCGACCAGTTTGGTCGCGTCCCACTCGCCCCCCATCCCGGTCTCGATGATGCCTCGGTCAACTTCATACTCCTCGAAGGCGAGCATCGCTACGAGGAAGGTGGTCTCGAAGTAGGTCGGGGTGTACTCCGGCTTCTTCTCAGCAACTTTCCTCACACGGCGAAGAAATTTGTCGAATTTTTCACGAGGAATCGGTTCTCCGTCGATTCTTATTCTCTCCTCTACGGTCACCAGATGCGGCGAGGTGAACAGTCCTACTTTCTTACCGCTGGCGCGGGCAGCCGCGGACAACTGAACGCATACAGATCCCTTTCCGTTGCTGCCAGCGACGTGGATGGATTTGAATTTGAGATGCGGATCGCCCAGTTCGTTGAGGAGTTTCTTGCAGCGCTTCAGGTCCTTTTTGACGCCCATCAACATCCGCTCATCGAGCCAGTCTCGGACGCTCATTCGGATTCCCCACTCCCAAGTATCGCCCGGGCGCGAACGGGTCAAGGTGATATGGCCCTTGAAGTTCGTGGGAGCGTGGACGGAAGCGAGCC
>CAZSPJ010000233.1:0-1335 GCA_964608795.1 uncultured Candidatus Poseidoniales archaeon
AGCCTTCCCAGCCTCATCACAGTATGATGCCCGCGATTCCAGCTGCTGCGATCCAAGTTCCCGCTACCGATCCGACGTTTCCGAAAGCGGTCACGAGCAGCACCTTGCCAACCCGGTTCCTCCAGAATAGGGAGGTACTGTCCAATGCTAGGAAGTCACTGGCATCCTTGCCGGTGGGGGCATCCACCTTGAGTTGGGTGTAACCTGCGACCCAGCCAGCCGCGACGAATGGATTGAGTGAGGTGAGAGGAGACGCCAAGGCTCCGACTATCACTGAAAGCGGGTGACCGCGCGCTATGATGATGCCCAGTCCAGTCAGTCCGGCGTTTACGACCAGCCAGAGTTTCCCGGACTCGACCATCTCGTCGATCATCCCGTGATAGGCGAGCCAGGCCAATACCGAGGCGAATAACACAGGTATCCCCCACATCACCAGCTTCGGTAATATCGACTTCGAGGGGACCTCGTTCAACTTGGCCAGTCTCGATGCCGTCTCCATCGCCGGCTCTCCTAACTGGTGCTGCACCCCGCTGAGATGCCCCGCGCCCACTACTGCGAGGACCTTACCCTTGCCTCTGATTTGCTGTAGCCTACCAGCGAGAAAAGCATCTCTCTCGTCAATCAGGACCGAGCCGGCCGCAGGCGCCACCTCGCGTGCCTCCTCCATCAGGTTGCTCATCATGTCGGAGTCCTCTAGCAGCTCCTCGACAGAAGCATCCTCTTCGTCATCGTCTTGCCACAACAGGGCGTCCAACACCCGAAACTTCTCTCTGAACCCCATCTTCGACCATGCCCTCCTGAGAGTTATTACAACGTCCCTGTCTATCAGCTCCACAGGGATTCCCTCCTCGTCGGCGGCCTCTATCGCAGCGAGCAACTCGGCGCCTGGTTTCTCGCCCGACGCAATCCCCATCCGACGCTGCTCTGCAGCCAGTGCCGATTGCAGGAGAATCATGTGTGACCTACCTTCATTGAGAATCTTCAGCAGGTCCTCGTTGTCCAACGCGTCTGGCTCTAGTAATGCAGCCTTGCGAGACTCGCACAGCTCGATTGCGACTAGATCTGGTTTCCACTCCTCAATCTGCTGGCGAACCAACTCGACCGAGGCGCTGCTGATGTGAGCCGTTCCGACCAGCCTCAGACTGTCGTCGATGTCGACTATGTTCTTCTGAGCTTCTCCCATTCAGTCGACCTCCAATGCACTCATCGCCGAGAACAAGTCCGAGTGTTCAGCGACATCATGGACTCTGATGATGTCGACACCGAGATCAATCGCCCTAGCAGCGATTCCGAGGCTGCCGGCCAAGCGGTCGGCAGTGTCCTCCCTGCCGAGCA
>CAZSPJ010000234.1:0-1325 GCA_964608795.1 uncultured Candidatus Poseidoniales archaeon
TAGCCATCACCTCGCTGGCCGCGGTGATGTCGAAGCGGTCGGTGCGGACGACGCCATTGAACGCCCCGCCTAGGCCGATGGTGACCTGCCTGAGGCTGCGGTCGTTCATGTCGATGGTGCGGGGCCAGTAGATGCGGTTGATGTCGATGTCCAGCTCGTTGTCCCGATGAAGGTGGTTGTCGATGATTGCGGAGCATAGGTTGTGAGCTGAGGTGACCGCGTGCAAGTCGCCGGTGAAGTGCAGATTGATCTGCTCCATCGGAAGCACCTGCGAGTAGCCGCCGCCGGCAGCGCCTCCCTTGATTCCGAAGACCGGGCCCATCGAGGGCTCGCGAATCACGCAGCACGCGTTGTGCCCACGCGCGTTGAGGCCCTGGTTGAGGCCGATGGTGGTCAGCGTCTTGCCCTCTCCGAAGGCGGTCGGACTGACGCTGGTGACCAGAATCAGGTAGCCTGACTTGCCATTACGCTTGGCCTTGATCGTCTCCCAATCAATCTTGGCGATGTGAGGGCCGTGCAGAATCAGGTCACTGCGAGCCAGCCCGAGTTGTTCAGCCACTGCCTCTATGGGGCGCATCGTGGCACTCCGGGCGATATCGAGGTCGCTGTCCATCACTCGCGGCGAGGACCCACCTCTCTTGAAACCTTCATTTCATAGAAATCGGAGCGGCCCGTAGGGATTCCATGCCGGACTACTGGGGCATCGCGGGCTACCCCGTCTCGCACTCACTCACACCGAGGCTGTTCGCTACGGTCGGCGAGCACCTCGGAATGGAGGGTGTTCAGCAGGTGTTCCTTGAGGCTGGCGGCATAGACGAGTTCGGGAGTCATGTCTCCGGACTCGAGGGTGAGCTCTGGCTGTCCTGCACGGCCCCGCTGAAGCATGCTCCGCAGGACAGACTGGGCGTCAGAGGGCCTGAGGGGGTGAACGCTGTCAACCAACTGAAGAGAGTCGATGGCAAGTGGTCAGGGGCCAGTACGGACGGGTTGGGCTTCGTCGCCGCCTGCCGTCACATCGGAATCGAACCCTCAGGAACTGTTCTGCGGATGCGTGGCGGCGGCTCGGCCGCGCGTGCCATCGCCGCTGCTTGGGCCGATGCAGGCGGGCTGCTCATCCCAGAGAAAGGTCGTAGGGCATTGGTCAACGGGCCGTGGGATGCGGCGGTTGTCGCCGATGGGGACGCTAATCTCGGAATCGATCTGGATGCGGCTCCTGCAGGAGGCCATAGCGTGGCCCTAGACGCAGATATGCAGGTAACCATCTCCTACGGAGATGATGCGAGCACGGACGAGTTTGCTGTCATCATGGTGGCGGCCCAGCACCT
>CAZSPJ010000235.1:0-1325 GCA_964608795.1 uncultured Candidatus Poseidoniales archaeon
CTGAACCGGCCCGGGGCTCGATGGTCCTCCGAGGCGGAGCCGATGCTCGGTCACGACGGCGCTCGCCCCTACCTCTCACCCGTTGCCGACCACCGTCGCGGCATGGCGCACAAGATGCCCGATTCCGTCCGTCGCCAAAGGGCGGCACAGTCGCGAGGCGGAGGCGGAGGTGGAGGCGGACCTAGGCGTGAGATGCACCCGACCACGTGCACCCTGTGTGGGACCAAGACCAAAGTCCCGTTCAAGCCCACTCCTGGCAAGCCTATCCGCTGCAGGGACTGCATGGACAAGGTCAAGGAAGGCAAGGCCTCGAAGGACGAACTCGCCAAGGAGCGCAAGGTCCTGAACGCCGCACGCTCCGAGTCAGGAGAGTCAATGGGACTCAAGCTGTTCATCGGAGGCGTTTCCTACGACGCCACCGAGGATGACCTCCGCGAGGCCTTCTCCGCACACGGCCAACTCAAGGAGGTCCACATCGCCACTGACAGAGAGACCGGGCGCTCGAAGGGCTTCGCCTTCATCACCTTCGCAAACAAGAAGGACGGCCTCGCCGCCATCAAGGCACTCCACGAGAGCAAGATACACGGCCGCAAAATCAGCGTCCAGGAGTCGAACCCTGGTGGGCGCGACCGCAAGCGCCGCCCACGCCGCAACTAGCGAAGCCGTGAATACCCAGAAACCGGCCGTCCTGACGGGGCTGCGATGGAAGGATGGCTTGTTCTCGACGGCTACGAGGACGAGCCCGCCGCATTCGGCGTCCCTAACTACCTCGGGTTCCACATCCGCTACATCTGCGGGGTGCTGGAGTCACGCGGAGTACCATACACGTACATGACCATCGACCAGTGGAGGATGCTCCACAAGGCTCGGTTGGGTGACCAGAGTGAGAGAGCGGCACTGCGCAAGGAACTGTCCGAGTTGGACGGAACGGTCATCCTAGCAGGGGCAGTGGTTCCGGGCAAGTACGTCAGGGGAACCCCAATCAGCCGCCGAGAGATGGACGAGGTACTCTCGATACTGCCGAGCGAGCAGCCGGTGCTGTGCGGCGGCTGGGCGATTCGTCATTGGCGCTACGACGGCTGGACCCCTCTGCGCTCAAGTCTGTTCTGCGCAGTCCAGGACACTGACGCCTCACTGCATCACTACCTGTCGACAGGGCATTGGGAGCACCATAGGAGGACGCCCGAGCAATGGTCCGAGTGGGCGCTGGCGGGAGCATTCTCGAAAGCGGTCACCGATCATCCCGACCTCGTATCTCCTGATGGCTCTCCCGGGCCGCTAACCTACGAAATCGAGCTCTACCAGGGATGCGTCCGCTTCAAGCG
>CAZSPJ010000236.1:0-1312 GCA_964608795.1 uncultured Candidatus Poseidoniales archaeon
CATCATCCTTCTCAGACATGTGATGCGGGCATCTCAGCAAGTCATCGTACTTGGGTTCTTAGTGGACTGTCAACTCATCCCAGAGGTCCAATCCATCCCTGTCAACCACGTATCCGAGCAGGTCTCCAATGAGGTAAACGCTACCGATGACGAGCAGTTCGCACTCGAGCTCCCTAGCCATCGCACCTGCCATCTCGAAGGCCTTCCCGGGATTCCTCTCCACTGCTTCGGAGATTTGCCCCGCCCCCATGCTCTCCATCATCGTGGACAACTCCTCGACGCTTACCGCGGGATTCCTGCCGCTCGTAGGTTCGGTGAGGACAACTTGCGGAAACTTGTCGTCCTTGCAGATCTCGGCTAAGACTGGTTCCAGTGTGGCCCTGAGGTCGGACTTCTGGCTCATTCCCATCAGGACCACGCTGGGCCTCTGTACCTCTGCGAAGTCGTTCGCGAGACTCTCAGCGTTGTGAGCGGCGCTCAGGCGGGTCATCACGCCGTTGATCCAGTCCTCTCCATAACCCGCCGAGCGACCCGGCCAGACGCAGTCGCCCGTCGAGGCTCCCCATCCCAGATGAGCGGCAGCGACCTCGACTATCGGTGTGTGACTCAACCAGGTCGAACCGGTGTGGGAACTGGGCAACCAAGACAAATCGTCTCCTGCAGTCCGCTCGATGACTCGCCTGACCTGCGAGTCGTCGTGCTGAAGCGCGATGAGGGACACTCCGGGTCGATGTATAGCCGCCTTTTCGGCGGCTATCTCGGCAAGAGTCTCGCCTAAGAACTCGCTATGCTCCTTCGAGATAGTGGTCAATATGCAAAGATCGGCCTCGACCAATCTGGTTGCATCGAGCCGCCCTCCCATCCCTGTCTCGATGATGCCTCGCTGGACTCCAGCCTCACTGAAGGCGAGCATCGCCGCGAGGAAGGTCGTCTCGAAGTAGGTCGGGCTGCACTCCGGCTCAGTTTCGGCAGCCTCCCTTACGGAGCCTAGCAGCCTGTCGAACGCCTCGGGTGAGATTGGTCTGCCGTCGATTCTGATTCTCTCCTCAACGGTCACCAGATGTGGCGAGGTGAACAGTCCGGTAGTGAGGCCACTGGCGCAGGCTGCGGCAGAAAGCTGGACGCAAACAGAGCCTTTTCCGTTGCTGCCAGCGACGTGGATGGAAGGAAAGTCGAGATGCGGATCTCCGAGTCTTGAGAGTAGTGTCGTGCAGTTCTCCAAGCCTAGTTTAACGCCCATCGACATCCGCTCGTCGAGCCAGTCACGGACGCTCATTCGGATTCCCCACTCCCAAGTATCGCCCGGGCGCGA
>CAZSPJ010000237.1:0-1309 GCA_964608795.1 uncultured Candidatus Poseidoniales archaeon
TTGGCATGGCCCCCACCGTCGGAATCGAATCTAGTCGCAAGCCTAGTCAGGTCGTATACACCCCCGGTCGTGTGGAGGAATGAGTTGGTGTAGAACGAGGCAGATACGGGGTACCGGTCCTTCTCCCCGAACGAGGCACCGACATCACCGTGAACAACCAGACATGCGTCACAATCGTCACCCACCAGAGCAGTGACGTGGTAGCCGTTTGAGCGCAGTCCACGGTCCTCAAGCCTCACTATCGCCAACCGGTCCACAACTTCGATGCTCTGTGAAATCACAGCATCCATCTCGGCCTGTCGCCGACGCCTTTCGGCAAGAGCAGGAGCGACTTGGGGGTTAGAGAGGATATCTCCCACAGATACGCCCTGCTGCAGGGCTTCGAGGATATGAAGGGCCAAGCCAGACTCGACATCAATGAGTCTACCCAACCATATCATCGGGTGGTCAGAGCGGAACTCCTCGCGGGTAATCCCCCCACCATCCAGTTTGTCGACCCAGACCAGCATGTCGGTCAGATCACTGAGGTCAGTATCTGATACCAGTAGTTCGTAGGCTATTCGGGCAGCCGACGGGGCCTGCCTCCAGACTATAACGACACCATCATCGTCTTGCTCGTTGGGGGCGTTGGACTGGTGGTGATCTATACTCAGTCCGCACCGCGGATGGCGCGGCAGGTCGCACACCGCCGTGTGCCTGTCCATGCAGTCGTCTAGCAGACCAGCACGCAGCTCCCCGGGGTGGCCGAACACGACCTCGGCTTCGGGCCACCAGCGCCTCAGAATGGCTCCGGTGACCACCCCATCGAGGTCACTATCCGTGACTATCGTGCGAATATCCAGAGACAGAGCCTCACTGACCATCTCAGCAGCAGCCCCAGCCTCCCCCACATTGTGCTTTCTATCAGTGGGTTCGTGAAACTCACTGCCTCAGAACAGCGTTTAGAGTGGCAATTGAGATATGGATGACCCCTTTGCGCATTCTATGGAGACTTCCTGCGGCTTCGTTCTGGTCAATTACGACAGCGTTCTACTTCTACAGTACCCACAGGGTCACTGGAGCTTCCCGAAGGGGCACGTTGAGGAGGGCGAGACCGATCACCACATCACCGCCACGCGCGAGCTCTCCGAGGAGACCGGGATAGTAGAGGTCAGCATCGACGATATGTGGGGGACCCGGACCCAGTACACGTTCCGGAGGAAGGGCAGGATGGTGCCCAAGCAGGTCTACTGGTACATCGCTGAGACCAGCGAACTCGACGTAACCCTCTCACATGAGCACACCAACTACCTGTGGCTGGACTTCGACG
>CAZSPJ010000238.1:0-1303 GCA_964608795.1 uncultured Candidatus Poseidoniales archaeon
CTGTCGTTCATCGTGTAGTAGCCCTTCTGACCGGTGTCCTGGCCCCACGAGTTCTCGACGCGCCAGCGGCGTGGCCTACCGTTGACAACGTCGACGCCGGTGAACAGCATCGCGTGCGTCATCATGGTCTGGTTGTGGCGCAGCCTGTCGGCCTTGTCCATTCCATACTCGACCCCATAGAGCCCTCCCACATCGAAAAGCTCGGCATCCCATAGACCTCTCTTGCGATCCATCCCCTTGCCCACGTCGCACCCCATCCATACTGGCATGCCGTCTTCGAGCAACTTCTGGGTGATCCCCTTCATCTCCTTGCTCGGCACGTTGAGGTAGACCACCGGGGGCCCGCCGGCGACGTTCTGCAGGAAGTCCACGGTGTAGGTCTGGTAGTACTCGTTGCGCGGGTCGTTGACGATGCACACGTAGTTCTCCCAGTCTATGTCCACGAACTCGGCGGCGAACTGCTGCGGCGTCATCCTGCCATTTCGATGGAACTCGTTGTCCTTGTCGCGCCACTGCCAGTTGAAGGTCTTCGGCGGAGTTCCAAGATGGATGCACAACATATTCCAGATATCCGCTATGCGCTTCTCCTTGTGCGCCCGAGCCTCATCGATACTGCCACCACCATCGACGATTGCTCTGATTTCGCACGCCGAGCTCCGTAGTATGTTCTTCAGTTCGGCATTCATCCAACGAGTCGCACTGCTGGAGTTCGATTCAGGGTAGGCCGATTTGGGGACCAGCCCGTGCTTGCGAATCAGATTCATCGCCATGTTCCACTGGCCTCCGTCGCCAATAGGATCGGAGAGCAGGAAGTGGATGGTGCGATCGTCGACCGGACGGTCTGAGGTCTCGATGACTGCCTCGAGCAGGTGGTTGGCTCGCTCAAACTTGTCCCAGAAGTGGATGTGGGCCTGGCTGAACTCGAAGTTCTTGAGGTTCATCTTCTTCATCGCCCCGACCCTGAGCAGGTTCAGAGTGGCGAAAAGCCAGCACCGACCACTCCTCATCTGAGCCGTCACCTTCCAGTCGTCCAGCTTGGTGCTGAACGAGTCGTCGATGTCTTGAACGAGGTCTCTGTTCAGCGTCAGATCTGGTAGCTGGACGTTGGTAACCGCGTTCTGAGCGACCTTGTTCGATGATTCGGCATCGAATCCCTTTCTGAGTTCTGCTACTTGCTTCCTTGTGATTGTCTTGCCCATTGGCTCACCTTTGGTGAGCCACTTTGAGATTTGGCGACACTAAGTCATTGGCCTCACAGAGGAGCCGGCTCGGCCAGACCGGCGGCAATCAGGTTGTCTGCGAT
>CAZSPJ010000239.1:0-1284 GCA_964608795.1 uncultured Candidatus Poseidoniales archaeon
GCCGCATCCTTGATGGACTACCGACGCACAGGTCGGACAGCATATGCAGCAGTATCTGGATTTCTTGCGTCGGATTCTCGCAGAGGGCGAGGAGAAGGGTGACCGTACGGGCACGGGGACCATCTCGGTGTTTGGCCACCAGATGCGTTTCGACCTCTCCGAAGGCTTCCCTGCGGTGACCACCAAGCGAGTGCACTGGCCAAGCATAATCCACGAATTGCTGTGGTTCCTCTCAGGAGACACCAATGTCGGCTACCTCCAAGATAACAAGGTCCGAATCTGGAACGAATGGGCTGACGAGGAAGGAGATCTCGGGCCTGTATACGGCAAGCAGTGGCGCAAGTGGGAAGCGGACGACGGCAGGGTAATCGACCAGATCGAGAACGCCATCCACCTGATTCGCAACACACCGAACAGCCGACGCATCATCGTCTCGGCTTGGAACGTCGGCGAGCTCGACGAGATGGCGCTGATGCCTTGCCATGCCTTCTTTCAGTTCTACGTCAACGACGGGAAACTCTCGTGCCAGCTCTACCAAAGAAGTGCTGACGCATTCCTCGGTGTGCCGTTCAACATCTCCTCGTATAGCCTGTTGACCTGCATGATGGCCCAGGTGTGCGACCTCGAGCCCGGAGAATTCATCTGGACAGGGGGGGATTGCCACCTCTACCTAAACCATCTCGATCAGGCTCGTGAGCAAATAGGCCGTGTGCCTCTGGAGTTGCCAACACTGAGGCTCGACCCCTCTGTGAGGTCGATTGACGACTTCTCCAACGAGAGCATCGAGATTGCGGACTACAACCACCATCCGCACATCTCGGCCCCGATTTCCGTCTGAGGTGAACCGATGAAGATGGCGATGATTGTCGCGATGGATGAGGACGGCTTCATCGGTCGTGGCAACAGGCTCCCTTGGAGACTGGCGAGCGACATGGCCCGCTTCAAGCGTCTTACAGAGGGAGACGGATTCAACTCTGTAATCATGGGAAGGAAAACTTGGGACTCGTTACCAGACTCGTTCAGACCATTGCCCGAGCGTGTCAACATCGTAATGTCTCGCGACACAGGATGGCTAGCAGAGGGTGCTGAGACTGCGCTATACGAAGGGCGAGCAATCGAGTTGGCGTTCGCTGAGGGAAGTGAGGAGTGTTGGGTCATCGGGGGAGCGCAGGTCTACGAGATGTTCCTCGATAGGGTAGACGAGGTTCATGTGACCACCGTTCACACCAATGACAGCGGCGAGGTCAGATTTCCCCCCTGGAATAGGGATGAATGGTCTGAAGA
>CAZSPJ010000240.1:0-1283 GCA_964608795.1 uncultured Candidatus Poseidoniales archaeon
CAGCGACGACCTTCCCACCGACCACCAGCGCTCTGATGTCCTGCCCGTGCGATTCTTGGATGTACTCCTGGACCAGCGGGTGCATGTCACGCTCAAGCATCTGGTAAACCAGCTGTCGCGCCTGTTGCTCGGTGTGGGCGAGAAACACTCCCGAGCCGTGCGTGCCCTCGTTGCTCTTGATCACGCACGGAGTGCCCCCGACCTGGTTGACAGCGCGAACGGTGTCCTCCCAGGCCCCGACGCTGACGGTGATTGGGACCGGAACTCCCGCTTCTGCCATCAACTGGCAACCCTCTAACTTGTCGCGGCTATTGGCGATGCCATCGCTCGATGCGGTGACGATGACACCCATCTTCTCGAACTGCCTGACGATTCTGACGCCAACGTCGGTAATCGAGACGCCGATTCGTGGGATGACGGCCTCACACTCGAGTGGCCAGCCCTTGTGATAGATCCTGCCGCCCTCGTCGTCGATCAGCACGGTGCATTTCTTCGGATCCACAATCCTGACCGCCCATCCCTCGTTCTCGGCCTCCTTGACGAGCTGCTTGGTACTGTACAGCCCGGGACCGCGGGACAGTACAATCAGGCGTGGGTCCATGGCCTGCGCCGACCGACGGCACTTCTTGAGTCCTTTCATTGGGTAAGGCAAACAGTCTCGCGAGTGCGCGTCCTGCAAGGCAGGACGCCGAAGGGGTTGAAAGCCTCCCCATTGGGCTAGGAGTGAGCAGAATGGTCTCCGAAGGGAATCCTGACCGCGACACCCTGTCCACGATGAAGCTCAGCGAGCTGCGCCAACTGTGCAGCGATCGCGGGCTTCTGGTGTCGGGTAAGAAGCACGATTTGGTGGACAGACTACTCGGTCTCGAGGCCCCCTCGGACGGGGTCCCGGAAACCGTCACGACGCGGATATCGGAGGATATGGACGACGCCATTGACAAGCTGATTGCCAGAGTAAGCGGGGACGAGCCGGCCGAGTCTGAGGAGGAGAGCGAGTCCGAGGAGACCGCCGACGAACTGCCTCCGACTCATCCGATACACTGGGAGGAAGAGAGCCTCCACTTCCTGAATCTCCCTGAAGGCAAGAGCATTGAAGATATACTCGATGAATCGGAGATACTTGTTCGAACGGGTCCCTCGGAATGGAAGACCCAGCCCCGTCAGACGAAGGAGGAGGTCATCGAAGCCGAGCTCGTCGAAGCCGAGCTCGCAGAGCCAGAGCCAGAGTCCGAGGAGGAGACCGAGCCGGTAGAGGAGGACCCTTGGTTCTCCGGGGTGATACC
>CAZSPJ010000241.1:0-1281 GCA_964608795.1 uncultured Candidatus Poseidoniales archaeon
GGAAGAGTGAGTGGTTTCCTCATGGGCTGGATCAACGACTTCAAGGACAGGGTGACTGATGTCGGTTGGACCTCAGGTACAGTCTTCCGGGAGTTCATGAGGTTCAACGTCACTGGTTGTTTCAACTCCGCGTTCGCTTTCGCGATTTACCAGATTCTGTACTGGGTGAATCTCTGGGATGCCCATACAGCAGTGTCGGCCTGGGTTGTGTCCAGCATCATAGGGAACGTCGAAGCCCACTATATGCACTACAGATTCACCTTCAAGTCGACATTTACCTACTCCACCAGCCTCAACAGGGCGTTCTGGTGCTACACGGCGCAACTGGCGGTGACTACATCTCTCGAATACATCATGATAGAGATGTGGCTCATCAACCACTACGTCGCTTGGCTGATCAACACCTGCTTGTTCGGATTCTTCAACTTCGTGCTCATCCGCTGGCTAGCCTTCCCTCCCGAGCTCGACGACGCATATCTCGAACGATTGTCGGATGTATGAGCCTCCCGGCCCGATACCATTCAAAACCCCGTCCCGACACGAGAGGGGCATGAGGGACAGCAGCGGATGGAGGCCTACGGCCTACCGCTCCCATACCATAGGGCAGGTGGTGTCCAACGGTGCGGACATGATTGGTTCCGAAGTGACCGTCGCGGGCTACGCGGAGACAGTGCGGGGACGAGGGGGAATCTGCTTCCTGATGCTGCGTGACGGCACCGGTCACATACAGGCCTTCCTGAAGAGAGACAACATGGACGAGTCACTGTTCAGCGCCATCCAATCAGCGACCCGCGAGTCGACCATCCAAGTCACCGGGGCCGTGGCCCAGAAGCGACCGCCAAAACTCGCCGAGGGCGAGTCCGCGCCTCCTCCGGAGTACGAGGTGAATGTGACAGCAGCGAGAGTCCTCGCCGATGCTGCGGCACCACTACCGGTAGGTGTGACTGACGAGGTCCATGTGGGACTCGATGTCAGACTGGACAACCGTCACCTCGACCTGCGGCGGGCCCATGTGAACGCGATGTTCCAACTGCGAGGAAAGGTACTGCAGTATGGCCGCGATTACCTCATTTCCGAGGGCTTCCAGGAAATCAACACCCCGAAGATCATTGCCGCTGCAGCCGAGGGCGGCACCAACCTGTTCCCGATGAAGTACTTCGAGACCGATGCCTACCTCTCGCAGAGCCCGCAGCTGTACAAGCAACTCGCTGTGCTCGGCGGGCTCGAGCGGGTGTTCGAGATTGGCCCGGCCTTCCGCGCTGAGAAGCACGACACCTATCG
>CAZSPJ010000242.1:0-1278 GCA_964608795.1 uncultured Candidatus Poseidoniales archaeon
GCACCAGTTCCACTTCCTAATAATACACCACCATCAGTTAATGTAGATGCCCCAGTACCTCCGTGCTCTATTGCAAGATCAGTACCCAAAGTTAAGGCGCTAGTTATCGCTACTGTAGTTTCATTAATTACCAACATATTATCAGCGATATTGAACATATAGGCACCATTGCCAAATCTGACATAATTACCATCAATTAGGATATCACCATCAAGCTGTAAATCACCATCCTCATCAATCTGAGCCTTTTCCTCTCCTCCAGCATAGAACCCGAATACTTCAGTAGTAGTACTATTAGCATCAACTGTTAATTTCATCGATCCTTCTGATTCTATTTCCATATCTCCATCTGAAGCCAATTTAATTTTACCATCAGATATCAAATCTAATTGGTTATCAGCTGATGAACTGATAGATATGTCAGCGTTTCTGAACTCAAGCTTAGTTGTTCCGGCCATTCTGGCTGGGCTATCAAAATTTAAAAATCCAGTTCCACTATTATGATCCCATGTTATTTCAGCATCATTACCACTTGTACCATCAAACCTCAGCACAACATCATTATTACCACTACCCGTACCAATTATATTTATATCTTCAGCACCTGCTGCCGTTGAATTATCTGTAGCCCAAAACAATTGATGTTTTAGTGAGCTTATACCATGAGATTTTAACACTTGTCCCTCAGTTGGTGGCTCTATAGGCATTATAAGTTGAATTGCGGTGGTTAATGCATTATTCACATCCCCAGCTTCAATGGATATATAGGTATCATCACCATCATTATCTGTTGCCTCATAGAGCACCAATCTACCTGGTGCTGCAGCCGCTGCTGGTTCGTTGAGCGATAATGCTGCTGTTTCTAGGTTAATTGCCGGACTTGTTATAGTCACCTCACTAGATGCATCTAAATCTAATAAAGGTGCTACTAATTGGATTGTAGCTGGAGAATTAACTTTTGTTAGACCGGTACCAGTGCTACCAATATACTGGTCATAATTTGATCCATCTTCAAAATAGATTTTTCTTGTACTATTAAGAAGCAACCCATTATCCGCATAATGCGTTAATTGAACATCCTGCTCATTACCGAATTTTATTGCCTTACCATCAGACATATATACGTCGCCAAATGCCTTGGCAGCCTTTCCAAGGTCGGCACCACCTTGTGCATCTGGTATTATGCCCGTGTTTACCGTGACTTCATCTGTTAGAAGTGTTGTTCCAGTGACAGCTAAGTCTGTACCAACAAAAAGTTTCATTGCAATTCCTACACCG
>CAZSPJ010000243.1:0-1270 GCA_964608795.1 uncultured Candidatus Poseidoniales archaeon
TCATCCACAAACCACAGGGTGGAGTTTCCGTCATTGTACAGGGTGTAATCACCGGCTTGGGCCGATCCGAATACCCTCACAGGGGCATATATGGTGCCGTCCTCACCGGGTCTCTCAACATGCAAACCGGTCGGAGACGAACCACTTTCCTCCGTTCCTGATATGTTAATCAGTCTTAGTTCAGCAGTCCGCGAATCCCCGTCCGTGACACGCAGGGCGACATATTCGCCCATCGAATACAAGGTAATCTCTCCACTCTCCCCTGCTTCCAACTCGAGCAGATGCCGCTGGGCTGGATCGAGCTCGTCAAACATCGCTGGCATGGCGTTGTAGTAGGATACCACACCAATCAGCAGTAGTAGGAACGAGGCCCCCGAGAGCCGCTTGGCCCAGAGCATTCTATCTGCCATAACCCGAGGTGATGGCTTCGTGCTATCAGGCTTCTCAATCAGTATGCGAGGCCGACATCCGGGTGAGCCAACTTCTCAGGGAGATATGTATCTGTCACGAAATCCAGCCCGTACTTGGCTAGGGACTGCTGTTCGGCCTTCTTCCCGAGCTCCTTCATCAACTCAATCTGCTGCTGCCACCACCCTGTAGAAAATCTAGGATCGGACAATTCGGCCTCCAGAGCTCCTAGGTCCTGCTTCGAGAGGTCGTCGCTCGGCAGGTCATAAGCGAGGATGTCGTCTGCCGTTATCCCGAGGTAGACCGCCCCCTTGCTCGCTAGATACTCTGAGATGTGAGCGGTCTTGATGGCCCCATATGCGATACTAGCAAAGATTCTGAATGACCATGGGTCGCAGTCAGCGAATACCACGATTGGCTTTTTCCACTCGTCACTCATTCGTCTCATGATGCGACGAGTGGAGCGTGCTGGCTGGCCCTTGAGATGAATCAGCGCGCAGCGCGCTTCCTCATCGAACCCGTTCTCGACCAACCGGTCGAACATTCCACCGGTCTCTATGGCCATTACGAAATCGACATCCTCCTCGATGAGCCTGAGCTTCTCTAACTCGACGTTGTAAGGAACCCCATAGCCAGAGTCGCCTACATCGTCGCGGCAGTTTATCCTCATCCAGTCGCCACGCCGGTTTCGCTCCTCGAAGGTCACGTTTCCGATGATTCGCGCGCCGTCCTCCTCCGGCCTCAGGCGGAAGTCCTCGCGCAGGCACTTGGTGACAATCTCGAGATCCTCGGCTAGGTTGTTACTCTCGTTCTGCGAGTGGAACTTGCCGTTACCCCAACCCTCGGAGATGTAGTACATCTC
>CAZSPJ010000244.1:0-1265 GCA_964608795.1 uncultured Candidatus Poseidoniales archaeon
CTGCCCCCTCTCACCACACGCGCCTTGCCAAGCGAACTCTCGCCAGCAGCGAGACGCTCGTGAACAGCATTTTTGTCCACGAGTTGGCTGATTGATTCTCCCCACCCCGTCAGGCCGCCTCTGAGTCCGTAGAGCCCTATGTGCTCGAGGAAGATAACCGGGTCGTTCAACTCATGCGATTCAATGAGGAGATCGTAGGCGTCCTGCGGGGTGCTCGGGAAGACGATGACCAGTCCGGGGTCGTTGATGAACCACGACTCGATTATGTTAGCGTGGAACGGCCCACTACGGGTCTTCCCCCCCAGTGGTATGCGCACTGTGATGGGGACTTCCGCGCCCCAGCGCCAACGAAGCTGGGCCGCGTTGTTGACCAGCGCGTTCATCGCCAGCGCCGCGAAGCCACCGAACTGTATCTCAGCTATCGGGCGCAGCCCGCCGAGCGCTGCTCCGGTTGCTGAGTGGACGATTACCGACTCGGACAGCGGCATGTCGAGGAGCTTGTCAGAGTGCCCCCTCGCCTTCAGAGGCAGATTCAGCCCGAAGGCGCCTGCGACCTCCATGTCCTCTCCCATGAAGACGACTCGGTCGCCGTGCTTGTCGGCAATTGTGACCATGGCGTCCTGAATGGCCCTGCTGTAGGTCCGGGCGTTGGACGCGTCAGAGAACTCCAAGCCCCCCTCTCCCGGTTCCAGTGGGCACTCGATGAGGCCGACTTCGCGCTCAAACCTCTCGTACTGCTCAGTGTGGCTGGCGGCATCGTGTAGGCTAGTGATGCCCTTCGTCACGGTGTAGGCCTCGGGCCAGGGCATGTCCTCCATCTCCGCACGAGCCGCATCCGCCGAGGCCTGCTCCTCGGACTCCATGGCATCCAGTGCCTGCTCGTCGCAGCCCGATTGCACCAGCAATTCCCTGTGGTTCGGAATAGGATCCTTCTCGGCCCAGTAGGTCAGCAGCTCCCTGTTGACGTATCCAGGGGGGTTGCCAGAGGCAGCCCCAAGGTACAGGTCATCGTGGTGGTGAGCGTGTCCGCAGCCGCGCATCGTCTCGACGTGGATTAGGGTGGAGCCGCAGCCGTCCAGGGCGAACTCCCTTGCTACCGCGGTCGATGCATAGAACAGCCCAGGGTCCGAGCCGTCAATGGTCCATGCCGGCATCCCCATGGCGTGCCCCTTGTCACCAAAGGTCTCCACTCCTGATTGGCCGGTGACGAAGGTGTCGAGTGCTATCTGGTTGTTCTGGATCATGAACGAAATCGGCAGACCCCT
>CAZSPJ010000245.1:0-1260 GCA_964608795.1 uncultured Candidatus Poseidoniales archaeon
ACAATCCGAAGTCTCCTCCTAGCGTTATCTCGGGCGTGCCTGGAGGTGCGTTCTGTATGGCGCGTGAGGTGGTCTTCATCGAGGAGCCGAGGTCCTCGCCGTCGCCGGGGATGACCTGCACCGACCAGTGCTGGTCCCTGATTGTCTCAGAAGCCAGTACCGTTGCCATGTCATCATAGTCCCTGACCCACTCGCCATCGACCCACCAGCGGATCTGGCTGTTCGACTCGGCATCGCCGTCGATATCGTTCTGCTCCCAAACGACTGTCAGGTTCATCGTGGTGATTAGGTCACCCTCGGGGAGCATCGATATCGAAGTTACCACTGGAGGTGTGTTCTGTATCACGACTGTGCTAGTGGTAACCCATTCGGACCAGATTAGTCCGTCGGAGACCCTGACCTCGGAGACCCAAGACTCGCCTTTCGAAGTGGCTTCCGGCGGGACCCAGTTCAAGTCACTGTAAGCAGAGATCTGGGTCCCGTCTCTGAGCCATCTGATCTCAGTCGCTTCCTTGGGGTCCCCATCGGGGTCACTGTACCCCACGATTACTTGCAGGGCGTCGATGGTAACGACGTTGTCCGAAGGTGAGATGTAGGCTGTTGCCGACGGCTGCAGATTCGAAGAGCCGATGACTATGACGCCCGTCCACGCGATGTCGCCGTAATCGGTCCCGTCGTGCGGCTTCACCGAGGCCTGCCACTCGTCCCCCGACCTCGTCCAAAGGCTCGATACAGAAGTCGAGCCATCCAGTTCCGGTATCGTCCCGCCATCGAGGTACCACTGGATGACGGTGTTCTGCTGAGTGTTGCCATCGAGGTCGAAGTACTCGTAGTCGAGACTGAGGTCATCGGTGTCTAGGGGGTCTGTCGGGGATAGCTCGAGGCTCCTCGCAACCGGCACGGTGTTGCCGATGGTGACCGGGTCGAGCATTACGGACTCGCCGTCCTCGTTTACATCGGAGGGCGTCACCTCGACCTGCCATTGCTGTCCCCTTCCAATCCAACTGTTGGGCACATCTGTTTGATCGTCGATGGAGGTGATTCGCAGACCATCCCGCCACCACTTGATCTGGGTGCCCTGTTCGGAGTCACCGTCGGCGTCGTGGTAGTCGTATGAGACCCCCAGCCCGGTGCCCTTGGTCGGGCTGGTAGGGACGTAGGTGACGTTGGAGGCCACCGGTGGAGTGTCGCCGCCGCCGGCCTCGCCCAGAGTCCACGCCCCATGGCCCCATGTGTCACCCGTGTTCTGGCCGTTGCCGT
>CAZSPJ010000246.1:0-1257 GCA_964608795.1 uncultured Candidatus Poseidoniales archaeon
TACCGAGTCCTAGGCGTCTCCAACGACGCCAGTGATGCCGAGATTAAGCGAGCCTACCGCAAGCTCGCCCGGCAGTACCATCCAGATAGGAATCCGGACGACGCGGCTGCCGAGGAGCGCTTCAAGGCGATACAGGCCGCCTACGAGGACATCGGAACTGCTGAGGCACGTAGGGAGCACGACCAGCGCCGCCGCATGGAGGACATGTTCGGCGGAGGCGGCTTTCAGGGCAACCCGTTTGGAGGAGGTTTCGGCGGGACCGATCTAGGTGACATCATCTCGCAGTTTATGGGAGGGAGAGGTGCCCCGGGGGGCGTCGATGCGAGGTTCTCACGTGGCTTTGGCGGTCAGGCCCAAGCTCCTTCCAACGAGCCAGCACAGACAACGAGGGGAGCAGACATCGAGGCTGGACTCGACATCTCACTCGAACAGGCCTCGCAGGGAACCGAGGTGAAGTTCAGCCACCGCAGGCTGAGGCGCTGCGAGAAGTGCAAGGGCTCCAGCTTCGGCAAGTCAAGGCGCTGCGCCCCGTGCAATGGCACAGGAGTTCAGACCAAGGGCAGCACACTCACCGTGAAGGTCCCGTCCAATGCCGAGCACGGTCAATCACTCCGCCTCAAGGGCATGGGGCACGAGCACCCCGAGGGCGAGCCGGGTGATCTCCTGATCACCTTGAGGCTGGATGCTCAGGAGGGGCGGCGCTGGGAGGAAGGCAGGTTGGTCCAGGAAGTCCCCCTACCAGTCACGACACTGCTTCTCGGCGGGAAGGTGCGAATCTCTACACCAGCCGGCAAGAGGGTGCAAATCGACGTACCCGAAGGCACTCGCATAGGCGACCGCAGGAGACTGCAGGGCCACGGCCACTCCGGTGGACCACTAGACATCGAGTTCACTCTAGCCGAACCCGAAGCACTGAGCGAATCCCAGCGCGAAGCGCTGGAGAGACTCAAGGACAGCGGGCTGTGAACCACACACAACCTGTCAAATACCCGTCTTTCGCGGCCCACAACATGCGCGACTTCGCCCACGTCGCCGACTTCCTCGTACCGAGGCGCAGGCAGGCGCACATCGTCGTCGTCATACTGTCAATACTGATGCTTCCGGGAATCTCGGCCACGTTCAGCCCGATTGACATAGAGTCATACGACATGGAGTCACCAGAGCTCGACGCAAACGAGGTTCTCATGGAGGAGTTCTCCTCAGCTGGGGGGATAGAGGCCTTCGGAGTCTTCATTCGTGACCCGAGTCACTTCGGCG
>CAZSPJ010000247.1:0-1247 GCA_964608795.1 uncultured Candidatus Poseidoniales archaeon
CTCATCCTTGGGGGTATGATAGCCATCTACAGAGCCGGGCTAATCGCATGGGACCGCAACACGCAGATTGCTGTCTCATCCGCGTTGATTGCAATCGTTTTCATCTACCTAATTTCAATCATAGGCTCAGTCTCTGGTTGGTATGACGTCCCGTATATTCACAGCGCCGGACCAATCGGCATTTTGTTTTCCCTTTTCGTAGTAGGAATTGGGGCCCTCTGTTTGGTTGCGGACTTCGACTTCATCGAGAAGGGAGTGGAGAGAGGAGCCCCCAAACAACTGGAGTGGAGAGCGGCCTTCGGTCTGATGGTCACCCTGATCTGGCTCTACCTCGAGATACTCAAACTCCTAGCGAAAATCGCTTCGAGGCGTTAGGGTATGGAGACGGATCTAATCGCCAGCCTCGCGGCGGCGGGAATTGCGCTCGGGATCATAGAAGGCATCAAGCCAGGCCCGCTATTGACTATGGTAATCAGAGAATCCCTTTCTAAGGGACTGAAGGCCGGTATGTGGACTGCCGCTGCCCCCATCTTCACCGATGGCCCGTTGATAATCGCTAGTCTACTCCTAGCTGGTTGGATGGCCACACAACCCTCCGTTCTATTCACAATCTCGCTTCTTGGGGCGTTATTTTTGACCAAGATGGGATTAGAGTGCTTCTCTCTGGAGCCGCCTGATCCTGCGAAGACGGACGACGACGCAACCGGGTCTTTCAAACGCGGCGTGCTGACTAATCTCCTGAATCCTAATGTGTACATGTTCTGGTTCCTCATCGGCGGCCCTCTGATGGCCTCAGCTGCCGAGCAAGAACCACTCGCCCCAATTCTCTACGCCATTTGCTTCCTGATTACCATCATACTGGTGAAGGCATCCATCGCGTGGCTGTTCGTCGGCGGCGGCACCTGGCTGTCTCCGCGTAAGTACCGCATCGCGATGGTCATCTGCGGACTCGCAATGCTTGGCTTCGCGGCAAGCTTCGCTTACCAGGCCTACGGCCTGTACCCCGAAGTCATCTAGAGCGTACTAGGTCCGCCTGTAGGCAATTCTACTAGTGTGCCGTTGCCGCGTAGAGATGGCCCGACGGTCATGGTACCAAAGATACCAATTTCACCACCTACATTGTGAGCCAGACCGAACCACGGTCTGCCATACTGGTCGATTATGATGTCATTGAAGTCCCCGAAACCCCCACATCGGTTGAAGCCACAATCAGCCGTGGTGTCAAGCGGGTCGCCCCACCCATTTAC
>CAZSPJ010000248.1:0-1243 GCA_964608795.1 uncultured Candidatus Poseidoniales archaeon
CATGAGCGACTCTGAGCGTGTCAAAGGCCTGCTTGATGGCAGTATGGATCCCGCTGAGCTGGAGGGCGATAGTGAGCTATACTCTCTGGCAGAAAGGATCTATGGCCGGGAGGCATTGGACGAGATGGGCGTATCTACTCCAGAGAGGTCGCATGAAGTCGACACTACGAAACATTCGAACGAGAACAATCTGGAAGTTGAGATTCCAGACGTACCCGAAGATTATGTAGATGCAGATAAGTCTGTAACAAGTTCTTCAAGACACCGGATCGTACTGCTGGCCGGCCTCGTTGGACTGGTGCTGGTCAGCGTGAATGTGTCAGTCGGCATAGGACAGTATTTGGCTTTGTGTGAGGATCAGCTAGAGCCACCTCCCTTGGACTTCAGTACTTCATCGACTTGGCAGAATGAATCGTTATACATTACATGGACGGTCTCTAATCTGAATACCACCGTGAACTACAGTATTCACTGGTCGATTTCGCAGAACGGCTCGGCAGAACTGGTGGATACCGACTGGTTCAATTGGTCTGCCTCGAGTAACATGATTCACTCAGAGAACCGTGCTGTCGCGTCACCACCATGGTGCTATATCTCGGTTTTGTACTCGGAAGGGATTGAAATATCACAGTCCAATGGCTGCATTGGCAATTCATCTACAACGTCCGTACTCGCAGACATATCCACGATGCCCAAATTGTGCGAGGATAATACGAGACTGCTATGGGACAAAGCTAGCGAGTACCAATCCATCGATTCATGGGTTCCTGCGGGCTCTGGAGGATTACTCGACGGTGCCCTGTTGATGCTGTTCGGAATAATCACTCTTCGTACTGCTTTCAGAAAGAAATGATTAGAACATTCTCGCAAGATGCTGTCTTCGGTTTGTTAGTACGCCCGTAACAGCACAAGGGACCGGTTCGTCGTAAGGAGTCACACAGTCACCCAACAGGGTCAGTCCCGTGGTTTTCTCAAGAATTTCCGCATCAGCATCATTACCATCGAACGCGAGTTCGTAGACATATCCATCATCCAGAGGGGTCTGCAACCGCCAAGCAGTTCCGTTTTGTATGAGTCCGGGAAATGGTCGAATCAGTTCAGATGCGTAACTGTGAGAGCGTGTGCGCAGTTCGTCGGACACGGAGTCTAGTAGGTGAGTCACCGTTTGTATTATCCCATCTAAGGGTACCTCGCTCTTCCCTCCTGTACGCAGCGAAACCACGCAGTTGCCAGAAGCCAAGTC
>CAZSPJ010000249.1:0-1226 GCA_964608795.1 uncultured Candidatus Poseidoniales archaeon
ACACTCACGACTGGTGTCGAACAGGCTATCTCTAGCTCATGGTTTCGACCCCTCTAAGATCCAGCACGGCCTAGGGGGGCCTTGGCTAGATGCCAATATAGATCCGAAACACCATTTCAGCGATTTGGGCTCAGCTCTCCAGTTCGAGCTCGACAGGGGGCAGTTGTCTAACTTCCAACTGCGTCTAGCGGACAGGCACAGCATGGCTCAGGGCATGGAAGTCAGAGTTCCTTTCCTGAGCTCTCAGCACAGGGCCGAGTCCAACAGGCTACCGATGCGATGGCGACTCTCTGCGGATACCGAAAAACTCGCTCTACGTGAGGCAGCGGCGCTAACCGAACTCCCGAAGAGCACTGTGAGGCGGCCGAAACTCCCAGCCGGCACGGCAACGGCCCCAGATTTGGTCTCCTCACTGATACAGGAGTTGTCTCCTCACGCTTTTGAATGGTCCAAGGAATACGGCAGACTGAGTGAGCAACTCGCCAATCAACCTGACATGGCCATAGGGATGAGGTTGTTCCACTCGATTCACCTGACAGACGACCCTCGGCATCGGGCTTCCAAGCCGATGATGGAACTGCTAGAGGATGTCGGTGACTGGTCGGAGTGACTATCTCGCTAATCGTAGGCCGGGCTCCAGTTTCCTTCCCTCGTGCTCAAGCAACCACGCTTTGGTCTCCGGGCCGCTGCAACCACTGTAGTTTCCGATAGCGCCATCTCTGCGAATCACTCTGTGACAAGGGACTAGCAGGGCCCAAGGATTGCCAGCCATGGCCGAGCCCACGGCTCTGCTGGAGTTCTCGCACCCCGCAGCTATGGCCAACTCGCCATAGGTGATTACCTCTCCAAAGGGTGCGACAATCGGCAGAGTTCCTAGGACCTTTCTCTGGAACGCGGTGAGCCCATTATAGTCAAGTTCGGGAGAAGGGGCATTGCCCCTCTGGAAGAATGCCCTCACCCACTCTCTGGTTGACTCTACATGATTACTGCCCATCACAGAATCGTTCTCAGGCTCTTCACTCCACTCGAGCCGGCAGACTCCCTCTTCGCTGGCCTCAACGACCATCCTTCCGAGGGGAGTGTCAATGCCCCTGACTCCACCCTCCACCTAACCACCTAATCTTGGGACTCGGCCCCATCTCCTTCTTCGATAGCGATGTCCTCCATTCCCACAATCTCGTAGTTTGAGGGGAACAGCGCGATGATAACCCCTGCCACTATACAGC
>CAZSPJ010000250.1:0-1218 GCA_964608795.1 uncultured Candidatus Poseidoniales archaeon
CTTGGCTATAATTCTATTTTGGTGGACAAAGCGGATTTTCTTGGTGGGAACCCGATTTTTGCCGATTATGCAGCTTTAACCCCGGATATGCGTAATGCCGAAGAAGCTATGGATGAAATGATTGCAAAGGTTATGGTTAATCCTTTGGTCGATGTACGATTGAATACAACTGTTGCAGCATCGGAAGGAGATGCGCCCCATATAAATGTGACACTAAAAAATGGGAAAGGTGAAGAAAAAGTTGATGTTGGAAGTATTGTTGTTGCCACGGGGTTCCAGCATTTTGATCCCGGTAAAGAAACACAAATGTATGGTTATTATGAGTTTGATGATGTTATAACATTAGTAGATGCGGAACGGATGCTGAAGGCAGGTAATTTTATCCAGCCATCTACAGGTGAAAAACCGAAACAGGTGTGTTTCATACAATGTGTAGGCAGTCGGGACAGGCAGATCGGTAATTTCTGGTGTTCCAAGGTCTGCTGTGGCATTGCCACAAAAGAAGCAATTGAAATTCGTGATTTAGTGCCGGATTGTCGGGTTTTTGTGTTCTATATTGATATGCGAATGTATGGATTTTGGGAAGATGAACTTTATTGGAAGGCGCAGGAAGAGTACAAAGTCAACTTTATTCGCGGCATTGTAACTGAGATTACAAAAAAGGGCGATACTGTTATTGTAAAGGGGGAAGACACCACTATGGGGCGCCCAATGGAAGTTCCCATGGATGTTGTTATACTATCGATTGGCATGGAGCCTAGCGAAGGAACGAAGGAAATGGCAAAGATCTTTGATATACCTCTGGAATCTCATGGATTTATAGAAACGATCGGCGGTGCTCTGAATACGGTGGAAACAAAAGTACCCGGTATATTTGCTGCTGGTGCGACTACCGGACCTGCAGATCTGGAAGACTCTATCTCAACGGGTGGTTCTTCTGCCATGAAGGCATGTGCATTTCTGCGTAAATCTGAACTTCAACATGCATAAACAAAGGGTTCATTGGATCAATGTTATACGATGATGTGAGTGTGCAAGATGTGGTGGATTCTGAATCCGCTCTGGAATTCATGAAGGAAGCGACAAAGTTGGCAACTTCATCTGAACTGGGAGATATCGGACAAAAGTTAGAAGAAAAAAGCCGCCTTTTTCAATCGATCCTTAATCCTGAAGATATAGAGCACATGAGAGAAGAAGATTTTTCTAAAGTTGTTGGAA
>CAZSPJ010000251.1:0-1217 GCA_964608795.1 uncultured Candidatus Poseidoniales archaeon
ACGCGGCCGCCGAGGGTGTCCTTCGACTCGACCAGTAAGACGGTGGAACCATCGGCGGCGAGTTGCACGGCTGCCGCTAGACCCGCGACTCCTCCTCCAATAACGATGCTGCGCATCCTTGAACCACGACGAGGATGGTCAAATGTCGTTTCGGACCATTCAAGGCGGAGCTGCCACACGTCGTGGCGTGGCCGGACTGCCTCACGACCGCTCCAATCTGTTGTGGTCTGGCGACGAGCCAACGGCTCTGTTCCTAGATTCCATCGACAGGTGGGTCGATGCGATGGTAGCTGACGAGCATGGTGGGGGGGACGGTCCAGATGGACTGGTTGAGGCGACAATCACAGCAAAGGCCCCGGGTATTCTGTGCGGGCGCCCCGTAGTCCAGAGGTTGCTGGATAGGCATTACCCAGAGTGTACAATACACTGGAGAGTCTTAGAGGGGGGTGCAGTCACAAATGGTGACACGCTGGCAACGCTACTAGGATCGGCTGGCGGACTTCTAAGACTGGAGAGAATTATGCTGAATATTCTAGGTAGGCTCTCGGGGATAGCCACGAACACCGCCAGATGGGTTGCCGCCGCACGGCCAAGACAAGTTGCAGCAACCCGCAAGACCGAATGGGGGCTTCTAGACAAATGGGCTGTCCACATTGGTGGTGGACTTACTCACCGGCTTGACCGAAGTGATGCGTTGATGCTCAAGGAAAACGACCTAGCCGCTATGACTGAAGAAGGTGAAGATATGATTGTGGCCATCCAAAGGGCGATATCGTCGATAGATATGGATACTCACGCTGAATTCACCGTCATCGAGGTGCAGGAGGTTTTTCACGCAATAGCCGCCGCTGAGGCATGGAAAGAATCGCAACTAGCTCGGGGAGGGGATGAGAAGTTGGTAATCATGCTTGACAACATGGAACCAAATGACACTTGGCAGGTTATGCGGCGCCTCAACCGATACTCTGACCTTGGGGGATATTGCATTCTCGAGGCTTCTGGGGGAATCGTCTTCGAATCTTTAGATAACTGGCGAAGTGGGGCGGGTGTCGGTATAATGTCATCAAGTGCGCTGAACATGGGTGTTCCATCGTTGGATATGTCGATGCTGATAGGGGGTGGCGAGTAGTGGGGGAAATCCCAGACAGTCACCCGAGGCGGACTTCTCTGCTGGCTCGGCAGAGCCTAGTTGAAGCCGCTGCCGAGGGCCTGCTGGC
>CAZSPJ010000252.1:0-1213 GCA_964608795.1 uncultured Candidatus Poseidoniales archaeon
GGCAACGTCCACGCCACTTGGATCAGTAATGACCAGTTGCCATGGTACGCCTACTCCCGAGATCAGGGCGACACCTGGAGTGAGCCGATGATGGTCGCAGCCCCGGGCGTCAGAGAGACTGGTTTCCCGACGATCTTCGCTGGGGCTGAGGGACGAGTGGTGGTTGGGTACATCGGAGAGGTAAACGATGTTGGGGATAACAACTCAACCTCCGGGGGGGTTGGTTGGGGCGGCTACATGGCCATCATGACTGATGCCTTCTCTGAGAATCCACTCATCACTACTGTGGCTGTCAACCAGCCGGACGACCCACTAGACATCACATCCGATTGTGGCAATGTGCGCTGCGGTGGGTTCGGGGACTTCATCGACGTCGAGATTGATGACGAGGGGCGCCCTTGGATTGCCCTCGCGCACAACGCCGCTGGATTTGAGGAGGCAATCATAGGCACGCTCACCGAAGGGCCAGCGCTGTTTGGCGACCTCGCATACCTTCCGGTGCTTCCGTCTGGTGGCAATACAACCCTGTTGATGGGATGACATGTCGCCGTTCATCTGATGTATGCGAGTCCTGACCGCGAATCGTGCGCGCGACAGCGATGATGCTGGTGCTGCTGATGATATCAGCCCCCCTTGGGGGCTGCTTCGGAGAGGAAGACGTGGTGGTCGGGGAGAAGAGTGTGTTCGAAGAACTGTGTCCTGACGGCATCGCAAACAACACATGGTACCATTACTCCAACGCCACTGATGCCACCAAAGTCTCTGACATCTTCAACGGGACCTCAGTGCTGATTGGCAACAATGCTCCAGCCTGCGCATCCGGGACCTACTACGGTATCGGGATGACGACCTTCGAGCCAACTATTGGGGTCACCTCTGCTGACAATCTCTACATGACTAGCTGGGGAAATGGTGCCGCTGGATCGACCGCGATAGTGCGCTGCTCTGGGCTGATAGGAATGATCAACGTCAGTGAATACTCCTGCGAGGATGTCTACAGCGCATTCCTGCCCGTAGCTAACAGCAACGACCCGTATCTCTACGTTGACCCCTGGACTGACCGTGTGATGAAGTTCGACATGCATGCTCTGCTTGGGATGACTGTCGAGTGGTCTGACAACGAGGGTGGAAGCTGGACAGGGCCATCCGTGGCCACAGGCTGGTCGGTTCAGGACCACCAGACGATTGCGTCCTCCCCCTACCCGGCTCTCCT
>CAZSPJ010000253.1:0-1200 GCA_964608795.1 uncultured Candidatus Poseidoniales archaeon
GCATGCAGAACCACGACAGTCCTGCTTTCGCCCTAGTCCACGACAAGATGGGGGATGAGGAGCACAGGCTGACCACCCATCTGCTCGACCCTGGAATAGTCAGCGGGGATCTTCTAGATGAGTGCCGCGGGGCTGTCATGATGTCAGGGACCCTGTTCCCGCCGCAGATGTACTACGACCTACTCAAGGTCCCTAAATCCAGAGTATCAATAGTCAAGGAATACACCTCCCACTTCCTCGCTGAGAGGAGGCCGGTTCTGATTGCAAAGGATGTCACCAGCCGATACGCTGAGCGAGGAGAGGAGAATACCGCTAGGATACGCGAGCACATCCACTCAGTGCTGCGCCAGACGCCGGGGCACGTCGCTGTTTTCGCCCCAAGCTACGCGATGCTAGAACAGATAGTGTTGGAGGACGAGGATTGGGAAGTAAGGAGGAGACATCTGTTGGAAGAGCGTTCGGGGGCATCGAAGGAGCAGATGGACAGAATGGTCGACAGGCTCCACCAATTGAGGCGTTCGAAGAGTCCCGCTCTGCTCGCAGGAGTCCTAGGTGGTAAGCTCGCAGAAGGGGTTGACTATCCCGAGAATATCCTCGACGCGGTAATCTGCATCGGTCTGCCACTGCCTCCGCCTAGCGCCCGACAGGACGCCCTGAAGGAGTACTACGAGGATGCGTACGACAGCGCGCGGGCGTGGAGGTACGCCGGCTCCCAGCCTGCCGTCAACAGACTCATGCAAGCAATCGGCAGACCAATCAGGAAGGCAGCCGACCGTGCACTGGTAGTACTGCTGGAGAAACGATTGATGCAGCGCGGGTTCAAAATCTGTATGCCGGAAGGCATCCACGCCGTTGAGTCAGTTGATTCAGATAGGACATCTAGGCACACCAAGCGCTTCTTCAGTAAATACCCGGACCCGGCTAGGCACTCCGAGTGAGCAATGGGTTCATCCGAGTGCGTGCACTCGTGATTACTCAGATGCAGTGGTCCAGAGTGGAGTTAGAGATGCCCAGCCCTAGCGGACACAATCCAGATCCGCTTAGTATTGCGACGCCGGGTCTCGATGTAGGTGCAGAACAGATGCACAGAGAGTTCCTCGCAGATTTGCCTCACCTCGACGAGGTCCGCAGCGAACATGCTAGAGTCGTCTCAGACGTCTCTGAACCCATCGAGACAGCCAAGTCGCTTGCTAGGGAAAT
>CAZSPJ010000254.1:0-1199 GCA_964608795.1 uncultured Candidatus Poseidoniales archaeon
CATCGTCGCCGTCACCAGCGCCGTAGGCGACCTCCATCCGAGTCTTGCCGCCTCCAATGTCTATGCCATCGTCACTAATCGTGGTCACCTCCTGTGTGCTCTGCTGTCATCAGATCCGAGGTGCCCTTGACCTCAGTACCGAGCCTTTCCATGATGAGCAGGAAGATGTCCTCCAGATCCGGTTCGTACTCCTGCATCTGCCTGACTTGCACATCAGCAGCGACAGCAGCCTTGAGGATCTCCCTCGTGGTGCTGTCATTGGCTCTGTCCACTCGAAGCACCCTCCCGAGGCGACGTACCTCAAAGCCCCTCGACTCTAGCTCCTGCTGCATCCTGCTAGCGCCGCCCCACACCGAGATCTCGATCTCGCGCTCAATCTGCCTGGCGAGGTCCTCGATACGGCGCTGCACCACGATCCTGCCCTTGTGGATCATCACGATCCTGTCGCAGACCTCCTGCACGTCGTCCATCACGTGGCTGCTCATCAGGACGGAGCGGTTGCCCTCAGAGACGGTGCGACGGAGGGTCTGCAGCATGAATTCACGGGCCCTCTGGTCGAGCCCATTCGTGGGCTCATCGCAAATCAGCACATCCGGATCGTGAACCAGGGCGCAGGCCAGTTTGGCGGCCTGCTTCATCCCGGTGCTGTATGTCTCGATTTTTCTGTATCGCTGATCCTTCAGACCGACGTACTGGAGCACCTCGTGGGCCCTGCGAGTCGCGTGTGCCGGATTCATTCCCAGTAACTCGCCGGCGTACCTGACCTGATCAATCGCAGAGAGGCCGGGGTCGAGGGCGTCGTACTCTGGCATGTAGCCGATGCGGGAGCGGATCTTGTCTCCTTCCGTCCTTATGTCGTAACCGAGGACGGTGCCCTCGCCTGAAGTGGTAGTGATGAGTCCAAGCAGGCACTTGAACAGGGTCGACTTTCCGGCCCCGTTCGGGCCGAGGATTCCCACTGCTCCTGGAGGGATGTCAAGATTGACGTCATCGAGAGCTAGGTGGGGGCCGTACATCTTGCGCAGGTTCCGGGCGGTGATGACCGGAGTGACGCCGTCCTCACCGTCCATGCTCGACCCTCGACTCCTAACGGAGTCGAGTTTCGCTCAGCCGTACGCCACTTGAATTAATCCCCGACGGGACTGGGGGGCACGTCTAATCGTCCCTCAGCGCCCCGTCGCGCACCCTGACTGCGACTC
>CAZSPJ010000255.1:0-1199 GCA_964608795.1 uncultured Candidatus Poseidoniales archaeon
GTACGATTGCCATACGCGCCGCCCTCGAAAGGACCGGCACCGACCCAGCCTCCGTCGACCACGTGGTGATGGGGCACGCGCTGCAGACCTCAGGTCAGGCCATCTACGGGGCCAGACACGCCGGGCTCAACGCCGGAATACCACAGGAGGTTCCGATGCTCACTCTCAACCGCCTGTGCGGCAGTGGGGCTCAGTCTATCGTGACCGGCGCCCAGATGATTATGCTGGGCGAGGCTGACGTAGTGGTGTCTGGTGGCATGGAAAACCTCTCGCAGGCACCTCATGTCCTTCGAGGAATACGCGAATCGCACAAGCTCGGCAGACCGCCTCAGGAGGGCTATGTCCTGCCTACGGACATGGAGGACTACTTCTTCACCAATCTCATCGACAAAACCTGCGACTCGTTCATGGCACAGACCAGTGACGAGCTGTGCCATCGTGTCGGCGTGGTCCGCGAGCAGGCCGACGAGTTCGCAGCACTCAGTCATGCTAGGACCGAGCGCAGCGTCGATTCTGGCTTGTTCGAGAACGAGATCGTCACAGTGGAGACTCCTGATGGGTCGGTGAGCGCGAGCGACGAGGACCACTTCGTCCGAGGTACCACCATCGAGTCACTGTCCGGCTTGCGCCCTCACTTCGGACCCGAATCCCTTGTCACCGCTGGAAATGCCTCCGGGGTTGTCGATGGGGCAGCTGCGGTGGTGCTGAAGTCGGCCAGCAGGGCTACAGCCGACGGAGACGAGCCACTTGCTCGAGTCGTAAACTGGGGCATCGTAGGGCTCGAACCGGCGATAATGGCATTCGGTCCGGTTCCAAGCAGCAGACAGGCGCTCGAGAGGGCCGGCCTCACAGTTGACGACATAGACAGATGGGAGATCAATGAGGCCTTCGCGGGTCAGGCCGTGGCCTGCATAAAGGAGCTTGGTCTGGATGTAGACAAGGTCAATGTGAATGGAGGGGCGGTCGGTTTGGGCCACCCACTGGCTGCGACCGGCACTAGGCTGGTGCTGACACTGGCGCACGAACTGAAGCGCAGTGGTGGGCGTTATGGCATAGCCACCGCGTGCATTGGCGGCGGACAAGGAATCGCGGTCATTATCGAGTCGATTTGACCGATTTTCTGTATATTACGCCGTAGGAGAGGTTATCCTGCATGCCGCTCTGCAAAGCATAGGGATACCATGACAGAATACATTGAG
>CAZSPJ010000256.1:0-1196 GCA_964608795.1 uncultured Candidatus Poseidoniales archaeon
GCAGCACAATATGCAGTTTCATCTTCAAATCCTTTTAAGCCTGATCCTGACGAGACAAAAATAATAACTCCATCTTTATTTGAAGACATATCCTCCCAAACATATTTAGATAATAAAAACCCAGATTCTAATGTTACTTTCATAGTCTGATCCCATATTTTTTCAGTAGTATGTATGAATGGAGTAGGTACTAATATGGATGCATTATGAATTAATGTGTTAATAACAAATGAATTTTTTTTTAGTTCATTGATAACTCTTTTAGTTTCTTCTCTTATATTTAAATCAACTACGTATTTCTGACAATTATCAAACTTAATTTTATCTAGCTCATCAGGTTTTTTATCAATAAGTATTAATTTAGCTTTTTCTTTTGCAAATGCCTTAGCTATAGCTAAACCAAGGCCCTGAGCAGCGCCTGTAATTAAAACTGTTTGATCGCTAATTTTCATTTAAAACTATAAATCAATCCACTGTCTTTTGATTGTTGATTCTTTGACTGCGTCTAAAATTAATTGGTTTTTATAGCCATCTTCAAAAGTTGACCCTTCAACAATGTCTCTTTTTTCTTTTATAGCGCTTATCAATTCTTTCATTAAACCATAAACAGAAACATTCCAAATACCTTTATTTAAGCCTTCAAGAGATTCATTATCATCCTTAAAATAAAATTTTTGAAATTTCTCATTAGGTTTTGCGAGCCATATTTCCTCATCAGTGTCTGATAATATTATACTTCCTTCACTTCCAAATATTTGAGTTTTATTACCTATAACATTGCTGGCTACTCCACTCATAAATACATTAACCAATGCTGCATTCTGCATCTCAAGAGAAAAATAAGATAAATCATCTGCTGTAGCTTTCCAACTTTCGCCTGACCTTTTATCAATTCTATCCTTTATAATTGTTAAAGCTTGACCAAATACAGATTTTACTTCACCGCACCACCATCTAATTAAATCAACTTGATGTGATCCGTTTGCACCCAACCTACCGCCACCTCTTTCATTTAAACTCCACCAATCATTTATTGGTCTTGAGGAAGGATCAGCCCAACCATTAGAAATATTAGAAATGTTAATGTGTCTAATATTCCCAATTTCATTAGAAGAAATCCATTCTTTAATTTTTTTTCGATTTGGATTGAAGCGTAATTCATGATCAATCATATGAATTTTCTTATATTTAATAGC
>CAZSPJ010000257.1:0-1195 GCA_964608795.1 uncultured Candidatus Poseidoniales archaeon
TCGTTCATGAGCCGGCTGGGATGGTGAGCATGATCGACTTCTCCATAGGCATCCCCAAGACGATGCCCGATGTGAAGCCGATGGACGACTCGGTTCCGCATGCGCCCAAGAGGCCTGAGGTGCTTACTGACAATGAGAGGCGATTGGCAATAGAGAACGTTCTGAGGTACTTTCCCGTAGAATGGCACGAGGAGTTAGGCAGGGAGTTCCTAACCGAGTTGGATGAGCTGGGCCACATCTACATGCATCGTTTCAGACCAGATTACAAGATGCGAGCAAGACCAATCTCCGATTACGGCGCCAACAGCACCTCGGCCGCTGCGATGATGCTGATGATCCAGAACAACCTGGATCCTGCGGTAGCGCAATTTCCCCACGAGCTCATCACTTACGGGGGGAATGGGTCAGTGTTCCAGAACTGGGCGCAGTACCTGCTGACCATGAGGTACCTGTCCATCATGCGAGAGGACCAGACACTCGTGATGTACTCCGGCCACCCAATGGGCCTGTTCCCATCCTCCAAAGACGCCCCAATGGCAATCGTGACCAATGGGTTGGTCGTACCTAACTACTCTTCCCAGACCGATTACGAGCGTATGAGCGCTCTAGGCGTATCTCAATACGGACAGATGACTGCCGGGTCGTACATGTACATCGGTCCTCAGGGGATTGTGCATGGCACCACGATAACGATCCTCAATGCAGCACGGAGGTACCTCAGCCTGCCAGAGGACTCTGACTTGGGAGGGGTGCTGTTCGTGACCTCCGGGCTGGGTGGAATGTCCGGAGCGCAAGCCAAGGCAGCAGTGATAGCAGGGGCCGTGTGCATTATCGCAGAGATAGATCCAGTCGCTGCCAACAAGAGGTTCTCTCAAGGCTGGGTTACTGAATTGCACGAGGACCTCGGCGAGCTGGCTGCAAGGGCCCAGGTAGCCATCTCTAGGAAGGAGGCAGTTTCACTGGGTTACCAGGGCAACGTAGTCGACCTTCTGGAATACCTAGTGGATAACGACATCACCCCTGACTTAGCAAGCGACCAGACCAGTCTGCACAACCCCTGGTTAGGAGGATACATGCCAGTGGATATCAACTTCGAGGATGGCCTGCGTATGATCAAGCAGGACCAGGTGACGTTCAAGGAAGCTGTTCGATCCTCGCTGAGGAGGCACGTCGAGAGCATAAACGAGCTGAGCTC
>CAZSPJ010000258.1:0-1181 GCA_964608795.1 uncultured Candidatus Poseidoniales archaeon
CTTAGCCAGCCCGACCTTACCGACCTTTACGAGGAACCTGTGTGGCAGTGGGTCGGCGTCATCGACCTCTTCGGTCTCGATGTGGTAACGGTGATATCGATCGGCTATTCCCCTCCCTATCCGAGCTGATTCGGCACCGAACCGATCCAGTGACAACGGACCGTCGGCTGCCTGTAGACCAACATGCGTCGCTGATTCAAGCATCGTGCTCCCCCGGATGCGCGTATGCGTGCGAGGGAGCGCTATAATCATTCGGTCGTTTGTATATGTAATGGAGATATTTTTGCGAATATATCCATATAAATAATGGAATATTGAACGAATGAACAAAATATTACAGAATATTTATTATTTACAATATCTACGATTTGCTGTCTCGTCCATCTTTGTCCAAGCGTTCATCTGTACCACCTGTCAGTCATCCTGAGGCACGTTCAAATGGCCTGAAACTCGCCACTGATTCATGAGTATGAGAGATGCTTGGGGCATTCCCGAGTTTCGCCGTTTACTCATCGGTAACGGCGTAAACATGCTGGGTACCTCGATCTTCATCATCGGGATGAGTTGGACCGTGGCCCAGATTGGCGGACCCAAGGTGTACGGGCTCATCTGGACCGCCTACTTCCTCGGTCACCTGCCCCTCCTACTCTATGGTGGGATGGTGGTCGACAGGATGCCCCGCAGGACCGTCGCCCTGATTGCGGACCTGTCGCAGGCAGTTCTCGTAACCCTGGGTATAATCGCGCTTCTGGCCGGCTTCGACGAAATTAAGACGTTGCTCGTGGTAACTTTCCTCACGGGTGGCGCCACGGCTTTCTCCATACCGGCAATAGGAGCTTTGGTGCCGGACCTCGTAGAGGAGGACCTGCTTCCTCAGGCCAACGCCATTAGAGGGGTTGCAATGACTGCCGCATGGATGCTAGGGCCTCTAATCGGAGGTTTCACTGTGGGGCTCTGGGGTATAGAGGCGTGCCTTCTGATAGATGTCGTCACGTTCATCTTCAGTGGGGCGGTATTGTGGACGATAACAGAGATCCCAGTGGTTCGCGATGAGGCCGGGGACCTGCGTGAGGAGGTTGTCGAGGCTTGGGAGTTCGTGAAGACGCAGCCTTGGCTGTTCGCGGGAATACTGATGTTCATGATCTGGCACATAGGGGACTCAGCCATCGAGATAGGAGTCC
>CAZSPJ010000259.1:0-1178 GCA_964608795.1 uncultured Candidatus Poseidoniales archaeon
TCGGAGGCGAGACCTGCAGCGAGGGCGTCGTGCGCTTGTTGCCTGTCGGATGTCACGGTGACGCCCTTGCCGGCTGCTAGCACGTCGCGCTTGACCACCCAAGGCGACTCGAACGATTCGAGAGCAGCCTCAATCGCTCCGGCTTCCTCGACAACTACGCAGCCCCCTGTAGGGACCCCCAAGGACTGCATGACCCTCTTGGCGTGTAGTTTCGAGCCTTCGAGCATCGCTCCTTCGGCGTGCGGTCCGAAGCATGCTATGCCCATGGCCCTGAGGGAGTCGGCGAGGCCGTCGACGAGTGGTGCCTCCGGGCCGACTACGACTAGGTCGGCGCCGAGTTCGGAGGTCAACGAGAGCAATCCCTCGGTATCGCTGGTTGAGACGGAGTGATTGGTTCCTACCATCGAGGTGCCCGCATTGCCGGGCGCGCTGTGGATGGACCCGACCGAGGGGCTGGCATTGAGGCCTAGGCAGAGCGCGTGCTCCCTACCGCCTCCTCCGACAACCAGCACAGTCAGTCCGGGCATGAACTTGCGCGGGCAGGTGAGGCGATAATGGATTCCGAGGGCAAACCTGTCCTAGAACGGCACCGACTTCAGTCCGAGCCTATATCCAAGCAGGTTGGACAGCCGGTGGATTATCGGGGTGAGCACGATGAGAGCGACTATCTCCCCCTGCAGCTGTTCATCGGTGATGATCTGCGCGTCGAACAGAGTGAAGGCTGTGACGAAGATGGCGATGGCAAATGGCATGGTGTCCAGAAGGGGGGCCTGCGAACTCTCGTCGCCCTCTCGCTTGAGGCCTCGACGGCGCTTGATGAACGAACCTGCCGTATCGCCGATCATGCATGCCAGCCCCAGTGTGAAGCCCATCGCGAAAGCCGCTCCCCACTCGCCGCCCGCCCAGAACCAGTCATCAGGCCCGGTGAGTAGAGTGGGGTCGACGAACGGGCGCGCGTCCGGTAACAGCCTATCGAACCACAGATAATGCGCCAGCATCGTAAGCAGGCCGCTGAAGAAAGCCCCTCCCAGCAGGCCGTTCCACGTCTTGCCGTCTCCGAGGAGGCGGAACCCGTCCTTCCAGTTTCTGCCTCCGTCGATGACGGTGCTGCTGAATCCCAGCTTGTCGGGAATCCACTTTCCGAACAGCATCGCGCCGGTGTTAGCGAGGTAGAACGG
>CAZSPJ010000260.1:0-1172 GCA_964608795.1 uncultured Candidatus Poseidoniales archaeon
ATGGAGAGGCAGAGATTCAAGGAAGCTCTGCGCAGTATAATGAGCATTGCACAATTGGGGAACTCAATACTGCAGAAAGCAGCTCCATGGGAGCATTTGGAAGACCCTGGCTCCGATGGGTCCCGGGCTTCACTGTCGGCATTAGCATATTCATGGTCACTATGCCGTGGTCTTGCTGTTGCTCTGAGGCCATTCATGCCCTTCCAATCTGACAGGCTCTGGGAAATGCTGGGCGAGGATGACAATATAGACACAATACTATGGGATGAATCGTTCTCATATGCCGATTTGAATTGGAACTCGGACAAACCTAGCCACCTATTCCGAAGGCTGGACCTAGATGATATTTTGGCAACCGAACTAGCATTAGTTGAGGATGAATCAGATAGCAAGGTCAATGAAAGCGATACTGTGCCGGGAGATTCAGGGAGTGGTTACATCGAATTCGAGGATTTTAAGAAAGTTGAGATGAGGACAGGTAGAATTTCCTCTGTGGAAGACCATCCTGATGCAGACAAGCTGTATGTTATCACCATTGAAGATGGACCTGGAACAAGCCGCACCGTATGTGCTGGATTGAAAGGGATCATTGATGCTTCTGACTTGTTAGGGCTAAATGTGGTTTACGTAGCGAATTTGAAGCCAAGAAAATTACGTGGAGTCCTCTCTGAAGGCATGTTACTAGCAGCTGAAGATGAAGAGGGGAGGGTGTCTGTGCTGACGATGAATGATGACATATCTCCTGGATCAATCGTTCGTTGAATTCGGCTCATCAAAGAATTCCCATTGAATTGCTGCTAATTCGGCATTTGATTCGGCTTTGGAATAGGCCAGCAACGGCTGGTGGTTTAGACTCAGGAACTCCTTCCCAAATGGAAACTGTTGCATAATCTTACGCCCTTGGTCCCACCTGCCGGAAATTATGACTGAAGCGCATAGCGCCTCAGCAGTCGTCAATCTGCCTGGTTTGCCCCATGATACTGGGTTAGCCGCCAGTAAGACTGGCAAAGTCCTCCTCCCCAATCTTGTATGATTGGATATTTCCCCCAGTGCGCTCTCCAGAGACTTCCAAGAACAGTCCAAGGCCACTATAGAGCCGCCCTGTTCTATGAGCGAGTTGTCTTCTGGCCCTTGTAGCGTGCCCGATGTGGGGTCCAGCAGAATTCCTCTCT
>CAZSPJ010000261.1:0-1157 GCA_964608795.1 uncultured Candidatus Poseidoniales archaeon
GTGAGTTCGGCCTCGAACGATGTTGGTGCTCCCTCGGCTCGCGCTTCGGCATCGCTCGTAAGACAAAGCCAGAGGCCCTTGTTTCCTGGTCGCATCCCGAGCGAAAAATCCTCATCGAGAATCGGGACGATGGCACCGGTGCCCTCGCCCGAGCCGTCTGCTGGCCATAGGGGGTGCTCGTCGTTGACCAGAGCCATCCGACACTCCCTGATGACAAGTGGCTCGTACATCCGCTTGCCGTCATACCACCACGCGCAAACCATCCCCGGAATGACATGTCCACCATCCTCGTCTATCGAGAATCTCGAACCTGGCTTCCACCAGTGCCCACTGACCCGGATGGCAGGAGTCTCCTTGGTCGACCACAGGACCATCAACTGACGCGAGCGGCCTGGGTTATCCGGGTCCGGCACGAACATAATCACCCAGTACCACCACCACGACAGGCGTGGGATAGGCGGCATCACGTCGAGTCTCCATAACAGAGATAGGTCTCCCACGAACTTCTCCATAGAACGCATATTTTTGCCTCACATAATCTCGCGGTTCTTGAAGCTGGCCTGGCCTATCCCCATCATCGCGACGGTAATCAGCAGCAGGACGGTGATGCTCACCAGAAGAGCCGCCACCGGGCTCTGAGTGCCCATAGTGTGCACCGGAGGCTGCCAGAAGAAAGGGAGTCCGGAGTCGATTCCGAAGGCTGTGGCAATCTGCGTATACTGAAGGGTGTCAGGCCAGGCGATTAGGACAATGGCGTCTATCAGTTGCAGCGCCCAGTGAGAGATCGACAGCATCGGCACTGATGCAGAGGGCATTGTCATGGTGAACATCCCCATGATGAACTCCCATATCCCGAGGATTATGCAGAAGTAGACGCCGTACTTGGGCGCTATCAGGCCCAGCGTGTTGTACAGCGCCCCGTAGGCGGCGAGCACTAAGACGGTGGCGAGGCCGATGCCGAGCCACACCGGGAAATCCGAGAGCCTGATCAGGCTGTCACCGGGCCCTATCAGCGAGGTGACCAGAGCCATCAGCAGGACCAGTACGAGGATGTAGGTACCCGCTAACAGCAGGTACCCAAGCAGCCTGTAGATGATGAACTCGGCACGGTGTATCGGTTTCGAGAGCAGGTAGTGCAGCGTGCCGTTCTCGGTCTC
>CAZSPJ010000262.1:0-1134 GCA_964608795.1 uncultured Candidatus Poseidoniales archaeon
CCCATAATGCCGTTATTTGCGGGGTAAAAGAGGCAATAATATGACCAACAATAATAGTGAAAACAAGGACAATAATACTGACAAATGCCCTGAATGCGGCTCTTATGAGACTGAATCAGGAGATACTCATGAGCATTGCTCTAACTGCGGAATGGAAGGAGATCCACTCGATTTCGACCCGGGCTTCGTACCGGCCAATCCCAATCCGAGAGCCGGCGACGTTGGGAGGTTGGGTTCGACAATTGGACCTACGAATAACAGGGACTTACGGAGGTTGAGTAGGTTGCATCGTCGAGAGACGCACGTCAAGCCCAACTTCATGGACGGCGTCAAGGAGCAACTGAAGAATTCCCCGATAGGAGTTACACTGTACAGGGCCACAGTCGACATTATCGACACGGCAAACTCCGAGGAGAAGCTGGGGATGATGCGCCACTCTCTGAGGGGGGCACGCCAGATGTCTAAGGGAGATACCAAGCAGTACCGCCAGCGACTTTTCGCGGCCGCTTCGATGGAAATTCTGCAGGACGCCGGCTACGAGACCCCAGTGGTAGTGGTAAATGGACAGTGGTGCCTTGACAAGTACGACCTGAAGAAGGTGAAGGCGATTCTCAAGAGGCTGGTCAGAGGTAAGGTCGATTGCCTTTCCGATGCCGCCACACCTCCTGCAATCGCCCGACGTATCGACATAATGCACCAACTAACTACCTATCGTGACCACCTGATTGACCAGGAGGGCAGAGCGGTTGCAACCGCGGTCTTCGAGCAGGCAATCGAGATTGCAAGGTCGTTCGGAGAACCGGTTCTAGAGGGGGACGACTGGGTCCACCCCAACGACCCCGGCCAACTAACTAACCGCCCAGCCAGTGTGGTAGCGGGCCGAGCCATTATGGGGGCCATGGATTCCCTAGATATGTCTGAGAGTAGCATTTCCGATCTGCACTCAAGATATCCTGTGTACAACCTCGACACCTTCGTGGGAAAGAGGGCCTCACGGGCTAGGGACGACGACGTCGAGGAAGAGGCCTAGTCAAGCCTCTCATTGGTGCCAGGCAGCAGCGCTCCTATGCCGGGATTGTTCCTCTCATAGAAGGACCAAGCCGGATTGGCCACCAACCTGACACGCTCGTTGAC
>CAZSPJ010000263.1:0-1114 GCA_964608795.1 uncultured Candidatus Poseidoniales archaeon
CCCAAGTCGCATACTCAGGGACCTCATTCATCATCGAGACGGAGAGCACCGCTAGGCCAATGAATGGGAACGGAAACAGGTATCTGCGTCGGTTCTCAAGACGAATCGGAGGACGTTTGACTACCGAGGCCAGCATTGACGAGAAACCAGCGAGGAAGGCTGCTAGGGTGATTAGAATCAGCGTCTGCAGGCCCCAATCCCTGAGAGTGGCCTCCAGTGCCTGTCCCTCGCTGTTTCCTATGTAGCCGTATGGCAGCAGCAGGGTCAGGCCGATTAGAAGCCCGTAGAACCCGCCGACGAAGACCGGATGCGAAACCGTCAGAGGATAACGCAGGAACAGCTGACTGAGCGAGCCGCCCTCAAGCATGTATCTATGCTCGGAATCCAACTCATCGAGCCTGTCACGCCATCCTGACACGACCCTGCCCGCAGACGCCCTCGCTATCACCGTTACGGGTGGTTTTCGGTGCTTCTAACTGCGCTAATGCCGATTCCACCGCGCTCTTGCAAGTCCGCGGGGCTTTTCTGATTCCAAGGTCGGAGGAGTTATCATGTGACCCTCCGTACGTTGGTTGCTGAGGGATATCATGGGTGACGAGGAGCCAATGTTCACAATCACCGAAGCCAATCTCGACTCAGGCCTCAGGGGCATACCGGTGGGCACCTGCAGGACTTCCTATGTCGATCCGATCGAGGGCGTCCACTATGTCGGCTATCCCGTGGGTGATCTGGCCAATCTCGAGGAGGAGGACGTAATCTACCTCCTGATGCATAAGCGCCTCCCCACTGTGGAAGAATCCGATGCTTTCCGAGCGGAGCTGGCTCACAGGGCCGAGGAGATACCCACTGGGGCACTCCGGGTACTGGAGTCCCTGACTCCCGGCAGCGGTCATCCAATGGACTGGCTAGCAATCGGGATTATGTCGCTGGGCGCCGCTGACACCACCGGAGACGCACGGGCCGACTCGATGAACCTCATCGCTAGGATGCCGGAACTGATGGCTCGGATATTCCTGCTCCGAGGAGGCAAGCCGGGAGAACTCAGGCCACGCAAGCCAGAACTCGGATTGGTCGAGAACTTCGTCCACATGCTGGGCGTCGAGGGTGCCGAGGC
>CAZSPJ010000264.1:0-1114 GCA_964608795.1 uncultured Candidatus Poseidoniales archaeon
TGACGATGCTCAGGCGAGCGTCGGATGCAATCGTCGAAACTGAGGAAGAGGATCCGAGCTACTCAAAGGATGAGTACTAGTCATCGCAACTGGTTACAGATGTCCACGCCTCGTTAGTCGGATTTCCGTTGGTCTCACCACCCTCTTCCGTGTATTCGTAATATGAGATATGAGATACAACTGAGTCGTCAGACCACGGAGAGGATTGAGTAACTTCGACAGTGAAATGGTAGCACCCATATCCCTGATCCCAATCTTCGATTGGGATATACTTCGTGTTGAGCTCGAACGAATCCACAGATCCGGGCAACGGCAGCTCTGAGCCATCATCTCCCACGAACGCGCTGCCTCCACCATACTCACCGTTGTTCGAGTCCCACCCGGCGACACCGTTGACAACCGTAACCGTCGGATAACTGATGGCTGCAGTAGAGTCGTAGTATAGTGTCGCCTGGACCGTGTAGTCTGCGTGAGGAAGGCCACCGGGAGGATTGTCACCAATCGCATCCAGCCCGGACCATGACTTCAGGGCCACTCCAATGATGCAAGAATCCTTAGAATCGCTGCATTCGCTTCCGGTTCCCATCGCTCCCGCCGTGGCACTCTTGACATCATCAATGGTCCTCTGCAGGTAGTTCGACTGCAGTTCCATGGAATCGGAGGAGCTGTCGAAGTTCACTGTGACGATGTAGGGCGCGTCATCCGCTGCGTTGCCTTGGTACCACTCGGCGACAGTAAGTGTAATCTCGCCGTACTCGCCAAATCCGTCCTCCCTGTCTATCGAGAACGAGGCTGTGGAATCGTACACATTGTCGCCGTCATAGGTTATCGAGATATCAGCCGAGTCTACAGAGGAACCGAACAAAGCACCAGACTCGCGAATCGTCAGGGTGATTTGAGTAGCGTCGTCCGAGAGTTCGGATTCGGTTATGGTTATCTCTCCTGAGGACAGGCTCATGGCGGCGTATGGAGAAGCTGCGAGGAGGATGTATACGACAGCGATTACGGCAGTCTGCTTCCTGCCCACTGCATTCCATACCAAATAGAAGGATGCGGCGAAGAGGACGATTGGAATTGCTCCGGCAAAGGCGTAGTCACTCTGTATGCCGGGGCT
>CAZSPJ010000265.1:0-1107 GCA_964608795.1 uncultured Candidatus Poseidoniales archaeon
GGCTCAGAGCTGGGCGCCTTGTACTCGTCATGGCTCGACAACTACCCAATCGTCTCGCTCGAGGATGCCTTCGGCGAGGATGACTGGGACTCATGGACCGAGTTCACCGCTCGTGAGGGGCACCGCGTGCAGATTGTTGGCGACGACCTGTACGTCACCAATCCGACCAGACTCGCCAGAGGCATAGCCGAGGGAGCAAGCAATGCCATCCTCATCAAGCTCAACCAGATAGGAACGGTCAGCGAGACCCTGAGGGTCATCGAGTTGGCGCGCACCGCAGGCTTCGCCACAGTCATCAGCCACCGCTCCGGCGAGACCAGCGACGACATCATCGCCGACTTCGCAGTCGGCACCGACGCAGGCCAGATCAAGACCGGAGCCCCAGCTAGGAGCGACCGCACCTCGAAGTACAACCAATTGCTCAGGATAGCCGAGCAGTGCGACGGATTCACCGACTTATTCTAAGGCTGCTAGGAGCAGCGGAAGCACAATCGTCGCATCCGACTCGATGACGAACCTAGGGGTGTCCGCACCCAACTTCTCCCAACTGATCTTCTCGTTGGGCGGTGCTCCCGAGTAGCCGCCGTAGGACGGGCGCGACTCGGAGATCTGCGCGAACCACGCCCACAACGGGACATCGACCTTCGCATCTTGTCGCAGCATCGGCACCACCGAGATCGCGAAGTCCCCTGCTATCCCACCGCCGACCTGCAGCAGTCCGGTCGGCGAATCGTCCTCGCGGTACCAATCAGCCAGCGCCTGCATCGCATGCAGGCCGCCCTTGACGACCTCCGCTCCCTTCAGCGAGCAGTCGAGGACCCGTGCGGCGAGGATGTTGCCGAGTGACGAGTCTTCCCACCCTGGGGTGAATATCGGCAGGTTGGCGTCTGCCGCCGCCATCAACCACGACTCTTTCGGGTCAGCGTCGAACTCCAGTTCACCGTGTAGCAGCAGGTCGTACAGGTACTCGTGCGGGAACCGCTGGTCGCCTGCCGCCTCTGCGTCCTCCCAGAGTGACATCAACGGCCCCTCGACCACACGAATCGCCTCCTCCTCAGGAATCGCGACGTCGGTCACGCGGTTCATCCCACGCTCGCGCAGCGCGAC
>CAZSPJ010000266.1:0-1097 GCA_964608795.1 uncultured Candidatus Poseidoniales archaeon
CTCGAGGCATGCGAGTTCGATGGCTCGCTGCAGGGTGACGCTGGTCTCCATGCCCGTTGAGCGGCGGTTGAGTTGAAGTGTTCTTCCTATGTCGCTGGACTGTGCTTTCGGGTGAGATGTGGTTGATTCTAGCCGGCCTCTTCATCGTGGCAGCGCTGTACTCCTCTGTCGGCCATGGTGGGGGTTCTGGCTATCTTGCAATCCTCTCACTCACTAGTTACGGCTCCGCTGAGTCTGCTTGGTTGAAGCAGTATGCGTGGTCGCTGAACCTGATTGTCGCTGGATTGGCCTTCTGGCACTATCACAGGGCTGGCCATCACGAATGGAGTCTGACTATGCCGTTTGTTGTAGCAAGTGTTCCTCTGGCCGCCTTGGGGGGGTACATGAGTGTGGGAGGGGATGTTTACGATCTTCTGCTCTCTGTCGTTCTAGTGGTAGCAGCATGGAGGTTGTTTGTGGGGAAATGGGAGTCTGGAGAGATTGTGTTACCCAAGAGGTCGAAAGCCGCAGGTGTGGGAGGGGGTATCGGTCTTGCCAGTGGTGTGGTCGGCATCGGTGGGGGTATCTTTCTCTCGCCGGTGATAATGCTGAGTAACTGGGCCACTGCCAAACAGACTGCGGCGACTGCGGCGCTGTTCATCTGGATGAATTCCCTAGCTGGGTTGGTTGGTGTTGGTGTGTCGGGTCAAATCGACTTGGATCTCGATCTGCTTGGGCCGTTAGGGGGCGCTGTCATGCTAGGGGGTTTGCTTGGTTCGAGATATGGTTCGGAGGTTTCCTCACAGAATGGTATCCGGGGCCTACTCGTCCTGGTGCTATGCGCGGCTGCAGCACGGAGGTTGTTCGGAGTGATGGGTTTCTAGTCCCAATCAAAATCCAATTGAGTCTTCATGGCCACATTCAGGATAGGCGCATAGAACCTTGTAGCGCTCGCGCTTGGGTTGTGGAATCTGCATGATGGAACCACACATCGAACATTGGTGGTTGACTGCTTCTGGCTCCTGGTTGTCCTCAATATCCTCTAACGGCTCTAGGACTTCTTGGGATATTGTCCATCCCACTTCATCGTGGTAGGTATCTTCCTCTTTGGTTAATCG
>CAZSPJ010000267.1:0-1088 GCA_964608795.1 uncultured Candidatus Poseidoniales archaeon
AGCCTTTCAGGTGAGAGTGTGGCTGGCGACCTACTGATACACAACTCGGCAATGGTCATCGGCGGTGGCATCGTTCACGGTGACCTGCGGGTGGTTGCAGGGAAGATTGCCTCGATTGCCCCGGGAGGAGGCCTGGAGTCGCATGACGGTGAGTCCGTGATTGATGGCGAGGGGTTGCACCTGCTTCCGGGCGCAATCGACCCTCAGGTGCACTTCCGTGAGCCCGGCCAGCCCGATAGGGAGGACATCGGCAGCGGCAGCAGAGCTGCGGCTGCCGGCGGAGTCACCGCTTTCCTAGATATGCCGAACAACATCCCAGCCGCCACCACCATGGAAGCAATGCAGTCCAAATTAGAATCAGCGGCCCACAGCGCGGTGACTCATCACGGCTTCTTCATTGGCGCTACCCCGAACAACGTGGCCGACCTGCAGCAGGCCGTGGGCACCCCCGACACTCCCTCGCCCACAGCCGGGATCTGTGGCATCAAGGTGTTCATGGGCAGCAGCACGGGGGACCTGCTGGTGCACCAGCAGCAGCACCTCGAGGACATCTTCGCGGGTACCGCGGGCATCATCGCCGTTCACGCTGAGGATGAGGACAGGCTGAACGCTCGAAAGTCCGAGTTCGCTCACAGGACCGATGTCGCCGCCCACGCCGAATGGCGGGACAGCGAGACCGCTCTCATCGCCACCCAGAGAGCGGCGGCGCTAGCGGAGTCGCACGGACACAGGCTGCACGTCCTGCACCTGACCAGCGCTCTCGAAGCCGACTGGCTGGCCAGCAACAATGGCGCCCTAATCACCACGGAGGTCTGCCCACAGCACCTCACTTTCGACGACAGCGATGTGACCGAGCGGGACACTAGGCTGGTGATGAACCCGCCAATCAGATACGCCGAGGACCGTGAGACGCTGTGGCGGCGCTTGAGGGACGGCACCATCGACTGCATCGCCACCGACCACGCCCCACACACGCTTGAGAACAAGAGGCTGGGATTCCCACAAGCGCACTCGGGAATGCCTGGTGTGGAGACCTCGTTGCCGCTGATGCTGACGCACGCGGCCGACGGCAGGTGCAGCGTGCCTGA
>CAZSPJ010000268.1:0-1087 GCA_964608795.1 uncultured Candidatus Poseidoniales archaeon
CCGGTACTCGTCAAATGGTCGAGTACAGAGTGCCATGGAATGCTATGATGAAGACAGTGGCGACGATGCAAGTGATTATCATCACTGGAAGGCCGACTCTTATCCACTCTCTAGTGGTGATTGGTCGTGGTCCACGCTCGCTGATAGCCACTGTCATGACATTCGCGCTGGAGCCTATTGGTGTAGCATTGCCGCCGAATCCCGCACCCATGGCCAGAGCCCAAAACAACGGCTCTATGTCGATGGCCGGGTTAGCCTCGCCGATGCTTACTATCACGGGAATCATCGCGGCCGTGAAGGGTATGTTATCGACTATCGCGCTGGCAATGGCGGAGACCCAGACTATGGCCACTGCCAGCATCACCTGACTGCTGCCGAAGTTATTGTAGATCCAGAAGGCGAGATCGGACAGATAGCCGACATTGCCCACTGCTCCGACTAGGATGAACAGGCCAGCAAAGAACAGCAAGGCTGCCCACTCTATCTTCTCGGTTACACTGTGCATAAGGCCGCCTCTGAGCTCGTTGTCCTCGGGCTTGGCTGCAACTAGGGCCAGTCCGGCTCCCGCAAGTGCGATGGCGTGGATTTCAATCTCAAGGTGAAGGAACTCCTTCGCTGAGAACATCAGTACGGTCAGCAACAGTATGGCCAGCGTTGTGTACATCAGCTTCCTGTCATCGACCGCATCCCACTCGTCCTCCTCCAATAGGGATTCGACATTATGCGGCATGGTTTCCATCCAGTCTCGGTAGTACCAACGCAAGTAACCCAAGGTAGCGACCCAAGCAATCAGAGTCAGGATTCCTAGTCTGAACAGGAATCCGTTGAAACCGAAGTGGTCCATTTCTCTGCTCGCCGCCTCGGCAGCAATCATGACATTGGGCGGATCTCCTACCATCGAGGCGACTCCCCCTGTATCCGACAAGATTGCTTCAGCTAGAAGGGGGGGGATTGGATTAATCTCCATGCGGTTGCATATCCTCAGAGTCACGGGCGCGATGATGATGATTGCAGTGACGTTGTCAATCACCAGTGAAATAAGAGTCGTGAAAGTACCGAGAAGGACGATTAGTTTCCAGGGATCTCC
>CAZSPJ010000269.1:0-1086 GCA_964608795.1 uncultured Candidatus Poseidoniales archaeon
GCAAGGCCGGAGCAGCCAGCCCAAGCCTCCACAGCGCTGTCCATCCCGGAGTCGAGCACTGTTGAGAGTGCGTCGGTCGGCACCTCCCATGTCTCATCCGAGGAGATTAGAGGCACTCCGAGCCCCGAGCAGAGTGATTCCAGCTCTGGCACGGAATGGAGCGTTGCTACACTCACCGAGAACCTCTGAGCGAGCGCGGGGAGGTTGCGCATCAGGTCGCGCTCGGCGCCCCCCATCGCAGCGAAACTACCCTTCGCGACCACGAGGTCGTCCGCAGAGGAGCCCTGCTCCGCATTACTCGTCATATCCGACCCATCACCCGCCCTCGTTTAAGTCCGATACGCCTTGGTGGACGCATGGTCAAGCGGGTTGTACTGGCTAGGGGCGCCGCCCTGCCATCGAGCACCGGCCTAGGCCGTGCTCACCACGCGGTCGAGTCACTTCTCCAGCGCGCCATGGTCCCGGGATGGTCGAAAGTGACCACTCTTGAGCATCCGATTATGAGTTTCGCACCGAATCGCCTTCTCACCAGGTGGCGCAAGCACCCTGCCTTCGTCTCATCCTCTGTGGAAGACTCGGAAGCCGACCTCCTGCACATAACCGACCAGGAACAGGCTCACCTCGTTCCCGAGGGATGCGCGATACCCGTGGTGGTGACTGTCCACGACATGTTCCACCTCAAGCCGCGCCAGATTAAGGCCGGAGACATCAGAGTCCCTGTGGGCGATCAGAGACCAGGTCTGTTCCGTCGTCGCGACCTCAAGCGACTGAAGCAGGGACTGGCGAGGGCAGATCTGCTAATCTGTGTCTCGGAGATGACGAGGAGGGATGTGGAGCGGATGTTTCCGGGTAAGCCCACCGCCCTAGTACGACACCAGATAGACCTCGACTACTGGGACCCGGAGGCTAATCCGCGCTCTCGCGAGCTCATCGCCGAGCACGACGACGACTCAAAGTGCCTGTTGATTACCGTCGGTACCGACGAGCCGCGCAAGCGACTCGACTTCGTACGCGAGGTCATCACCTGCCTTCCCGAGGAGGTGGCGCAGGACATTCACATGCTGCACATCGGCAGCGAGGTGGAGT
>CAZSPJ010000270.1:0-1085 GCA_964608795.1 uncultured Candidatus Poseidoniales archaeon
ACTGTGCTGATGCCAAGGACCAGAGCGAGCCATGAGCGTTCCTTGGGCAGCAGACCAGAACTGGCGAACCTCTGGAACCGGAAGGACACGAATGGCATGATGGTGAGTACGGACAGCAGAATAGCCATCGACCACCTGATTTCCAGCCAATCGAATGGAGAGTATACTGAGAGGTCCATGGATGCGGCGCCCAGAGGTAGAGAATCGAGCCATAATCGCATCAGTGAGTCTGAATTGTAGGACCATGCAATCGTAGCTAGGAACAGAAGGATCGTTGATACCCTGACTATCCCATACAACTCCGAGAAGTGGTCCGAGACAGGTCTAGGTCGGTCGGAGGACAGTTCCATGGACATACTCAGAGGACGTCCTTAACCTGCGGCTCGACCCTCGCGGCCAGAATCGTCCTGTACACACCATAAGCGGCCCAAGCGCTGATGAAGAAGGCGCATCCGATAGTGAAACCCGTGAGGTCGGTCGTCCTAGTACCCTCCTCGACGATGCTCGAGGGCGGGAATGAGATCAATGCGTCCGAAGCCATCCAGCGAACCCCGACGATGAAGGACGCGATGCTGAGAATTCCCCTTCTGATGGCTTGCGGGTAAGCCAACTCGGAGGCTAGGAATTCTGGTCCATCGTCGTAGCGGCGTTCGAGCACCTCCCTCTGAAACACAGCGCCGACAATCAGAGCGGTCAGGCTTGTCCAGTACAGCAGATTACCCTGTTCGTACACCCTCTGCGAGAGCGCAGCTTGTCTCTCTGCCTCCTTTTCCGCGTCGGTCTCCTCGATTACGAACAGGGTCTCGTAATCACCCACTGCGATGGTCCTAGTCTCGAGAGTCTCCGAACTATCCCCTGACACGATTGTACCGGGGGGATTGATGGTGAAAGCCAGCAGGTTCCAGTAGTCCCCCTCGTCTGCCCCCCCAGAGCCGTCAACGGAATTGCCAGCGAGACGGAAATACACTGCACCAGCATCTGCCGAGGGAGCTGTCCAATTGATGTGCCAAGTTCCGCCGTCATTAACGGCGATGTGAGATATGTCATCTTGCACTCCCTTGGCGTACCTGATGTCTTGGTCGTCC
>CAZSPJ010000271.1:0-1083 GCA_964608795.1 uncultured Candidatus Poseidoniales archaeon
CAGAGTGGACGGACCATCGACCTGTGGGGGGACTACTACGACGTAGAGTTGAACGAGGATGGTCATCGTATCGATGGCACCGTCGCCGGGGCCGGCCCGATTGACCCCACTCCTCCGAACAACGGCGGCCTTGAGAACACAGAAACGACTTGTAGCGATGGTGTGGACAACGACGGCGACCCGTATGTGGACTGCGACGACTACGACTGCAGTGACACCACAGTGTGCGGGGGTGAAGGCAACCAGACACCGGTCCCAGAACCTGAATTACCGGTCCTATGGGTCACATACGGTCCGCGCGGCGGCACCATTCCCCACCCGACCACTATCGACGAGGGGATACACCTTGAGGTGTGTGAATCCACCGAAGTGACTCTGTCCGAGGCCGATGTGCCCGTTACGCCAGCCAGCAAGATTCTGCTATGCGGCGCAATCCTAATCGTGATGCAGCCGACCGTCGATTGCATCGAGGTAGGGGGCTCCTTCTGCGACCTCGAAGTCGCAGATGCAGTGGCTGTACCGGCCCGCCTGTGCTCCGATTCGGGGGCATACCCCGACGAGGTAACCTGTCGGTATGGCTACAAGTTCATAGATGCCGAGGATGAGGGGCCGGCTCCTGAGCCGGAGCCTGAGGCGGAAGATGAATCCTGGATGGATGGTCCCCTCTACTGGGTGGTTATCTTCGTCGCTCTGGCCGTGATTGTGGGCTCGGTTGGGGTAGTCAACTCCAACCTGCGCAGTCGTGTGAACAGCGAGCCCTCGATTCTCGTATCCGAAGAAGAGTAATCAGACCAAGCGCCAAGTCGGTCCGTCAGGGCCGTCCTCGACGTCAACTCCCATTGAAGCGAGTTCGTCACGGATCTCGTCCGCGCGCGTCCAGTCGCTCGATTCCCGGGCGCCCTCACGCTCGGCCAGCAGCGCCTCGACCCGTTCGGCGACCTCGGCCCTAGCCGAGTCAGCCTGAGCCAGTCCTGCCATGACCTCGTCAGACGGAGGGAGGAGTCCGAGTACGTCTCCGGCATGCTGCCCCAGCCAGTCAGCCACATCGGAGCCGGCTGCGGAGGCCACCACTCCCTGGACCTC
>CAZSPJ010000272.1:0-1083 GCA_964608795.1 uncultured Candidatus Poseidoniales archaeon
GATGATAGCGATTCTTCAAATAATCTGCACATCTATCTCCTCACGCCAGATCAAGGAGGTGACAATATGGATGAAGAATTCTCTGAGATTGCAAAGGCTCTGATGCCGTACGAGACCTCCAACAACGCCCTTTCCAAGCCAGAAGCAAGGGGGCTTGAATGGCTCTCAGAGCAGCTTGCCAACGAGAGATGCTCGTGGACGCTTCACGAGAGTGGCCTGATATCCACTGTACCCGTAGAGGCACCCAACACCGTTATGATCGTGCTCAACGTGCATGGGACCGTCAATAATTGGCCGAGAGACCGTGAAAAGCACATCCATGTTTACGTGCTTCCCATGTGGTACGAAGACTGCCTAGGCTCCACGCAAGAATTCATCGAAGTGTGCAACCCATCTCAGTACGCCGTGTGCGTTCGCTCCCCTGAGGCTCCCACAGCGACCGATGCCTGTGTCTCCTTGGTCATAGCCGCCGACGACGGCGAGGCGGGCTTGTCAAATGTCAAAACCATCCGCAAGGCCATCGTCAAAGAACAGCAGGCTGACAAGGCACTCATGGACTCAGCACTTCTCTCTGCAAAGGAGATGTTTCTGAAGACCGAGATTCACCCGGAACTCAGGAAGGCGTGGGCCATCGAAGACTACACTGGGGCTCGCCTAGCCTACAATGCTGGATACTATGAGGTTGCTAGATCCATATTGCGAGGCACCTCCGGCACCCTGCAGGCGTTTAACCAGAGGCGGACAAAGAGATTGCACTACCTAATCAGAATCAATGAACTAGGACGCGAGATAGCTAGGAATACAGGGATGCCGGATGAGATTTACCGTAAAGCACTCGAACATTGTAGGGACGAGGACTGGAGTGGGTGCGAAACCCATCTTGAACGGGGTCAACAGGCACTCAGAGATTGGTATGCGAATCAGAGGCGGCAGGCCAAACTCAAGCAGAAGGGGAACAAGAAGTTGAAGCAGGCCCTGATTCTCAAGGCTAAGTATCCGGACCAACTCATGCTTGGAGAGCTTTACGAGGAGGCCGTTAGGATGGCGGAAGCCGGAGATTGGGCAAACGCCCTTGAGCCGTTG
>CAZSPJ010000273.1:0-1072 GCA_964608795.1 uncultured Candidatus Poseidoniales archaeon
ATCTCTCTTTGCTGGTCGCTGAATTTCCCGCTGACTGGCCATGTTCGGGTGATGTCGGAAGCGTACCCAGAAACCTCACACCCAGCATCCACAAGGACTAGTTCTCCGTCAGAGATCTCATTGTCATTAGAATTGTAATGCAAGATAGTCGCATTCTCGCCCCCACCTACGATTGACTGGTAACTCCAACGACTCCTGCTGGCAGTGAAGTGAGCCTCAATTTCCGACTGTATCTGCCACTCCCCGATGCCGGGGAATGTCGCTCGCATCCCAGCGATGTGGGATGCTGAAGCGATGTCAGCCGACTCTTGCATTATCCGAATCTCCTCTTCGGACTTCAACACCCGCATGCCATCGAGTATAGGAGTGGGGTCAGCTATCTCAAGGTGAGATGCTCCACTGACCAACTCGTCCAATTCCGAGTTTAGTCCGGTGAGACAGTAGACGCTGTCGCAAGCATCAAGTTGGGAGTTGACGGTTTCGGTCAAGTCATCTAATGAGAGAGCCCGATTGACCGGCCAACCCGATACTGCTCCTTCGACCCCCACTCTTCGGCCCTCCCATATCTCAGCCTTCGTGTCACGAGGCTGGACAAACAGGGTAGTAATCCATTCTGTACCGTCACGATGAGCCATCAGTACTGCTTCGGGATCGCTCCAACCACACAGGTACAGCATGTAGGAATTTGCGCGGAAGGGGAAATTCGTGTCATTCGAACGGTACGCCACTTGATTGGTAGGCATCAGTACCAGCGAGTCCTCTGGCAGCTGCTCTAGGAATGCGGACTGCCGGTAGAGGTACTCGGAATCCGAGAATGCAGGCTCACCCATGCGCTCACCATGTGCGTCGTCCCGAGGGGCGTTCTTATGCATGTGGGTAGCAGAAATCAGCTCTCGTCATCGGACTTCCACTTCGGGATTGAAGAAGAATCGTCCGAAGAACGGAACCTCAGCAGAACTGCGGATAGCATGAATAGAGCTGAAATTACCAGCACTATTAGTGAATACGGCATGGGCTCGCTAGCGTCTGGATGAACCAACTGAACAGAGATAGTAGAGTAATCATCGTCATC
>CAZSPJ010000274.1:0-1067 GCA_964608795.1 uncultured Candidatus Poseidoniales archaeon
ATGACCTCGTTGAAGGACTCAAGGGAAAAGATCACGAGCGTGTTGTTGACCGAAATGACGCTATTCGGTTTGCATTATCGACAGCCCAAGAAGGCGATACCCTGGTCTTGGCGGGGAAGGGTCATGAAACCTATCAAGTAGTTGGTGACGAGCACCGACCTTTCGACGAGCGAGCGATTGTCCAGGACTGCTTAGTAGAGTTAGGGGTCTCATGAGTCAGTTCACATGGACTGACCGGTCAGTTCGTCAGGCGCTCAGTTTAAGTGCCAATCTGGTTGATCCTTCATTAGAGTATGCTAGCGTCTCCACAGACTCGCGCTCAGTTGGAGAAGGGGCACTCTATGTCGCACTCGTGGGTGAGCGCTTTGATGGGCACGACTTTGTGGTGGATGCCTTGGCTAAGGGGGCAGCCGGTGCGGTGGTCTCGAGGCCAGTAGAGACTAATCCGGGTGCTCCTCTTTACCCGGTGGATGATACTCTGGCTGCACTCGGATCGCTTGCAGCTTTTCGACGTAGCGCTCTAGATGTTCCAGTTGTCGCAATCACAGGATCATCAGGAAAGACTACGACGAAGGACCTTGCCCGTGCTGCACTTGGGGTGACGCGAACAGTGCATGCGACTCCTTGTAATCACAACAACCGTATCGGGATGCCGCTGACACTACTCTCGACACCTACAGAGGTTGATGTCGTTTTGGTCGAGATGGGTTCGAATGAGCCGGGGGAGATTTCTACGCTCTCTGCTATAGCCCGCCCAGATATAGCTGTCGTGACCACTGTAGGAGAGAGCCATCTTGATAGGCTCGGTTCCTTTGCAGGCGTATTGGACGAAAAACTAGACCTGTTTAGGAGCATGACAGAAGGCGGTCGCTGTATTATTGGCGATGAGCCTGCGGCACTGGTAGACGCCGCACAAGCAATTTGCTCGGATCTTCGCATTGCGGGTTGGAGCGAACGCGCTGATCCTAATCTCAGGCCAGAGCAATTCGAACTAGATGTCTTCGGGGCACCTCGTTTCAGGTGGCGAGGGCATCCGGTGACCCTCGCACTGCCCGGCCGTCATTCTG
>CAZSPJ010000275.1:0-1064 GCA_964608795.1 uncultured Candidatus Poseidoniales archaeon
CAATCGGTCGGGCTACCTACGAGCCCGGCTGGAAGTGGTCTGTCGATGTCTCTCCTCTGACCGGTACGGATTTCTGCGAAATCGAGCATCTCGGGATGGTGCTCGAAGGTCATGCGACCTGCGCTTTCAAGGACGGCGAGGTATACACCCTAGGTCCAGGAGATCTGTTCTACATCGGCCCGGAGCCACACGACAGTTGGGTCGTCGGCGACGAGAAATACGTCTCACTACACTTCCAGGGAGCCGATAAGTACGCTGATTGAGTCGCTGTCCCGAATCGGGAACGCTTAGGAGTGTCTGCATCTGGCCCGGGCCGTGAGTGTGTTCAAGGCGTACGACATCAGGGGCATCGCAGGCAGTGAGCTGACGCCCGATTTCGCCAACACCCTAGGTAAGGCCGTGGCCACTCACCTCGACGCATCCGCAGTGGCCATCGCGAGGGACATCAGAGATTCCGGCCCCGAGCTCCATGCCGCCTTCGCAGAAGGCCTCGTCAGCACCGGGGCGGATGTCCTCGATCTGGGTGTCACCACCACTGGGGTGCTGTACCGCGCTACAGTCGATCTTCCGGTGCAGGCTGCAGTAGCCATCACAGCGAGTCACAACCCGCCTGAGTACAACGGATTCAAGATCTGTCATGGCAAGCTTCCAGTGGCCGGAGATGAACTGCAGGAGCTTAGGGCGACCTTCGAGGCAGGTGAGTTCCGCGAGGGCGCGGGCACACACATCGAGGTGGGGGGCTTCGAGGATCACTACATCCGCACGATAGTGGAGAACGCCGGCAGGCCTGCTAGGCCGATTCGCATTGTGGTGGACTGCGGCAATGCGGTCCCTGGACCACTGGCGGTGAGGCTGATGGATGCCTTAGGGGTCGACGCGGTGCCGTTGCACTGCGAGTGGGACAGCAACTTTCCAAACCACCCACCAGACCCCACTCGCCCCGAGAACATGACTGATCTCGCCGCAGCGGTAGTCGACAACGGCTGCGAGTTCGGCATCGGGATGGACGGGGACGGGGACAGGATTGGTGTGGTCGACGAGGCCGGACGCTTCATCCACCCGGA
>CAZSPJ010000276.1:0-1064 GCA_964608795.1 uncultured Candidatus Poseidoniales archaeon
CGAGCCTCAGCAGACGACATTACCTTAAACACTCAAAAAACACGCGAGGCAAGACGGACCACAAAAAAGCATCCCGATGGGTCAACCTGATAGAAAAGCGTAAGTCGCTGCCACTTTGGAACGACGGCTCGGGACTACAGATGGCCTTGCTGACACAGAGAGACAAAATATCCGACGCGTTTTCCAAGGGAGAGGGTTGGCAGAATCAACCAAAACTGACGAAGATGGTGGCATCTTCGTATGCCGAATCCATAGGGAAATCCACCGACAAGGCGTTTGACAAGTTGGAGAAGCCTCTCGGCAGTATTGTCAACTCCAGCGATGCCATGCATCCGGGAATCACTTGGACGCTCGACGACGGCTTCGTGGTGAGGAACTACTACATCAAGCATCATCAGGCTAACATTAGCAGGGGTGGAATGCCCTGTCACACCGGCTCCACATTCTCTCCAATGATACCTGATTGGTACAAGAAGAAAACGAAATCCATCTTTGCGCGCGTTCAGGAGTTGTACTCGGGTGATGAAAGAGTAGTTGGCGATAAGGAGCTGGAAGCCGCACTCTCGGCCTCATTAGATGGCAAAATGGAGAACCTCGAGATTAACAGGAGTAAAGTTGAGAGGATTCTGCTTATTGTCGACCCTGACCGTGAGAACGATGAGGCCAACGAGATCAGGAAGGTGATGAGACATCCAAACGTCACACTACTTCGTTATGATGAGAAGGAGAAGAACCGACTCAACAGGAAGAAATTCAGGTCGGGCCTCGCTCCCAATTTCGTACACTCCCTTGACGCCTACCACATGCGAACGACAATCTACGAACTATTCGAACAGACCAATCCCCTAAGCTTCTGGGCTGTTCATGACGCCTTCGGCACCCATCCCTGCGATGTCCCCCTGATGAGAGAGATGGTCAAGAAAACTTTCCTTGAGACACACAAGGAAAGGGATCTGCTGGGCTGGCTCGAAGCGGCGGCTAAGCCATTCGAAATCGACTTCGACGAGGACTTCTTGGACTCAGATTCCTCTACCATGCTTCGTGACATCTGGGACCACTCCAAG
>CAZSPJ010000277.1:0-1056 GCA_964608795.1 uncultured Candidatus Poseidoniales archaeon
AAGAGGGTGCCCATCAACTGGAAAATTTCCTTCTCAAACGATTCGGAGAATCCGAGTTTCTCGCTCAGCCTTGCTGGCCATCCACCCTCCCAAGACGAAGGGGGGCCTTCCAAATCTAGGAATGTTGAAGCTAACTTGAAGTGAATGGCGGGCATGGGGACCCAGTCTTCGGACGAGGCGACAACCGAAAGAATTGCTTCCTTGATCTGTTCTTCGGGTACTGATTTCTTATCTGTTTCAAACCAATCGAGGATTCGTATCATTTCGCGTGCTTCTTCGGTTCCAGATGAATCTGGTTTTACAAATCCGGACGTTTTTTCGAATGTTTGATCTATTCCGAGCTCCTGCGATTCCAACTTAATTTTCTTGAGTTGGTAGGCGACCGCTTGACGGGACAAATCAACCGCATCAGCAATCTCCTGTTGAGAGTATCCAAGACCCCTGTACTTGACAATCTTAGCAATTTGCCCTGGTGTTGCCATGGGACTTCGAAAGTGCCTAGTTATTTAAAGAATTGTCATTATGACAGAATTTTAGATATTGAAGTTGGCATTATGAGATTATGAATACGTTGTTTGACATGGATATCCTATAGTGATCCTATCTCTAGGAGTCTAGGCTCGGGCATCCCCTTCATCGCCTCGTCGATGGCCTCGACCTCCATGTGAGCCCCTGCCATGGTGGTTACGAACGGGATGTTGAGTTCGACTGCCAGCCTGCGCATCATGTTCCCGTCTAGCACTGCTCCTCCGGTCGAGCGGGGCGTGTTGATGACGAGGTGAATCTTGCCCTGGCGCATCAGATCTAGGGCATCTGGGCTACGACGCTCAGCGATTCTGTAGCAGGTTTGGATTTCTAGCCCGCCGACATCGCGCAGGACGTGAGCGGTGCCACGCGTTGCGTAGAGCGTGAAGCCCATGTCCTGTAGCCTTCGGGCTTCGTCGATTATGGCTAACTTGTCTCCATCCTTGACGGTGATGTATACTCCTCCTTCGACGGGCACCGGTAGTTCGGTTGCTAGTCTTGCCTTGAGGTAGGCTGCGGCTGGCCTTGCGT
>CAZSPJ010000278.1:0-1053 GCA_964608795.1 uncultured Candidatus Poseidoniales archaeon
CACTGGTCCAGGTCTTCCAGATTTTGCATGGTATAATGCTTTTTCCATTATTAATTTTATTTCTTCTGGCTTTTTAATAGTAACTGCGTATTTAGTAATTTTTTTTACCATACTAATAATATCAACTTCCTGTACTCCGCTTTGTCTGATTGGTAGGTCGTCCATCATATCTGCTAATTTAACCTGACCTGAAATAACTATAAGAGGAACGGATTCTATCCACGCACCTGCTACTCCAGTAATAGCATTTGTTGATCCAGGTCCACTTGTTACAAGCGCAACTCCTGGATTTTTACTAATACGAGAATAAGCTTCTGCCGAAATACTTACAGCTTGCTCATGAAGACATGCTACAACCTCTATAGAATTGCAACTCCCTATTGCATCAACAAGATGCATATTACCTCCTCCTGGCAATAAAAAAACATGTCTTGTATTATTTTCTTTAGATAAAAAATCAGCTATATAATCAGCAACACGATATATTTTAGTCAAAGATTTTTACTCCATCCAATAACTTAAAAGAGTTTTGCGATTTTTATTTTTCATAATTTTAGGATCAGTATAGTATGAATCTTCTTGATAGTGTGATGAAGAAATTTCTTCAATTACAGCTCCATATTCACTGCTAAAAGTGTGTCTAATTTTAGGTAGTATTGTCACCACATCGCCTGGCGTACAAATACGAGCTTTTCCATTAAGTTCAAGTTTTATCTTTCCGTATAATACATGGAATGTTTCTTCTTTTTTATTATGATATTGTTCTGGATGTACTTGATCAGGAAACAACAAAAGAAGTTTCTTGCAGTAATCACGATTCACAATTGTAGACATAATCAAGCCAAATTTATCAAAATTTTCTAAACCATAGTGATGAGAAATTTCTAATTCAGATCCACTAGGAATAACAGTTTGTGTTTCTCTCAAAAAACCTCTAACTTTTTTCACAATTTCCCATACTTTTGCCCTAGTATCTAAATACTTGATATTATCTGTTTTTATAGCGCCATTTTTTTTTATTTTTTTAATAGCTTCACATTTTAAATATTTTGA
>CAZSPJ010000279.1:0-1046 GCA_964608795.1 uncultured Candidatus Poseidoniales archaeon
ATTGGAAGGGCACCATATCAATCGAAGACAATCTGTTCTTCGCGTACCAAGGTAAACAACGTCCTAGTCAACTTCGGGACAGGGGGAAGGTGGCAAATATCATCTCCGAAAAGGTGAGCAGTCTGGAGTGGGTTTTCAGAGCTGTAAATGAGTCTAGAGTGGACTTCGCGATATTCCCACTGGTCGTCTTCACCAACGATGACTGCAAACTCACGGAAGAGTTGTCCAGGCGAAGTGACTGCTGGCACCTGAATGAGTTAGAACGGATGTACCAAGAACGGGTCAAAGACGAACAACCGATGAGCCCTAGCAGTAGGGGCAAGATGGTCGAATTGATTTCCAATCTCGGCTCTTGGGACGAGGCAGGATATGCCGGGGGGAAACTGCTTGAGGCCGACATTGCGGACCTCTCCGGAATTCTGTTCCTAGATGGTGATCCACTAGAGAGAGAAGTAGGTATGAGGATCGAGATAGAGTCCACTAGGGGCAAACTCTCAACGATACTCATGGGACCATCAATCAAGGCCACGATAACCGACAGTTCTGGAACATCGAGGACGACGCGATTAGACCCCTTCTGCAAATTGAACTTGGTACTCCCAACGGGACGGAGAAGGGGGATCCCAGTACAGCAACTTCGTTACCTCGCCTACGGGCACGAAGGGATCGAGCCATGGAGGCACGAGAGGAATATTCGCTCCGAAGAGCTCGAAACCGGCTCGGTGACACGCTCGAAAGATAGGGCATTCTTCGAGGAAGGTAAGAGACTGAGTGGAACTGCCCGCAACTGGGCCGAACACGGGCTCTGGGTCAACTTGGACATCAGCGGAGTCGATGGGTTACTCCCCAACAATCAGTTTCCTAATCTTGAGATATCGAAGCAGATATTCGTGCAAGAAAAGGAGATACCTGTTATCATGAATAACATCAGCGAGAAGGGGATCATCTACTTGCGTTACGACGATGACCCCGATTAGCACTCTTCCATTCCTGGTACTGAGTTTTCATTTCTTCGATATCTGCCGCTGGCTCTATTCCCTTCATGC
>CAZSPJ010000280.1:0-1045 GCA_964608795.1 uncultured Candidatus Poseidoniales archaeon
GGCCTACCTGCTCGACACGACGCCGTACGAGGAGGTCAACGGGAACGTTCGCTTCGTGCCTCGGCTAATCCACGGCTGGGAGAACCCATTCGCACTGGACCATCACATCCCTGGCGGAGAGGAGTGGCTACTGTTCAGCCCTCACAACGCAGACACTCAGATCTTCCAAACCGGGCTGCCCGGGCTGCCTGACAACAGCCATGGTGGGGCTTGGGACGGCAGGATCTACCTCGGGAGCTATCATGCGGGGCTCTGGGTCATGGATATCGAGACGCTGATGGCAGCGGGTCTCGAGGACGGCAACAAGTCCGATACCCACATGGCTGCGACCGTCGGTTACCACCTGTCCCATGGGGCCGACGGCGAGCCTCTAGACAGCGCTTACTACGACTTCGGCTGGACTCCATTCATCTGGGCTGCTGAGTACCACGAGGGCTACACCTACCTGTCGTGCATCACCACGGGACTTTACATCGTTCAACTGGACATTGATCGGCCATACGGCATTCCATTGGACCAATAACGCCCAAGCGCGTAGCGCTCGGGCGACCGGTGCATTGAACAACCGGCCGTATTCGTCGGCGATTGCGAGGCTTGCCCATGTCCGGACTGAGAAATGCTCCGTTGCTGATTGTGCTAGCGCTGATGGTGCTAGCGCCTCTCTCTGGATGCCTCTCGTTCATCGCAGGGGACGACTCGGATGAGGGCACGGACGCTTGGGTCGATCCGGTTGTCGAAATAGAGGACGCCAATCACTCCCACAACGACATGCAAGCCCATCGACTGTACACACCCAATGCGAATCTGATAGACTACCACAACCTCAACTGCGACGGCGAGGTCAAGCCGCCAGCAGACCTTGACAACACGGCCGGTCGTCCATGCTACCCCGAATGGAAGAACGTCGGTCCAACCCCCGGGGACAACTCGGAGATAGCCATCGAGGGCAACTTCCACGAGGACTGCGAGATCTACGCCGACGGGAGCGGTGGATGCTTCGCCTATGTCTCCAGCTACAACCAGTTCGAGATTCTCGACATCAGCA
>CAZSPJ010000281.1:0-1043 GCA_964608795.1 uncultured Candidatus Poseidoniales archaeon
GGGGAGACATGCTGGTAGGACTGACTGGGAGGAACGCCTCTGGCAAGACCACTGTGGTGCAGTGGTTCGCGAGTCGGGGCGTGCAGACGCTGTCGTGCTCGGACTCGATTCGGAGGTGGCTCTCAGAGGAGGGGATCAAGGAGACTCGTGAGTCGCTCATCGAGGGCGGTCGCGAACTGAGACGACGCGGCGGAGCCGGCGTCCTCGCCGAGATGCTGCTCGAGGAACTGTCAGGAAATGGCGCTGTAATTGACTCAATACGAACCCCTGGGGAGGTCGAGGCCCTGCGGGCCCGAGACGACTTCGTGCTCATCGAGGTCCGAGCCGGGGCCGATTCGCGCTGGCAGCGCTCAAAGGAGCGGGCTCGTCCGGGCGACCCCTCTGACAGAGCAGCCTTCGTCTCACAGGAGGCAGAGGAAGAGGTGGCTCTCGACGCCGCTGGTCAAGCGCTGGTGGCGACCGCCGAAATGGCCGACCTGATTCTTTTCAACGTCGGTTCGATAGAGGATCTGCACGGCGATCTAGAGGATCTTATCGGAAGGCTGCCTTAGGCCTCTCTGATGGTGATTCCTGCCTCTTCCATCATTCCCATAGCTATACCGAGGTCGTCCTCCCAGCGCTCTGGGATTTCGATTCCCGTCGGGTAAACCACCTCTGAGATGCCCGCTTGGATGAGTGAACGCGTGCAACGCGTGCATGGCGGCCAAGTGACGTAAGCGGTGTTCCCCTTGAGTGAGACGCCTGTCCTCGCCGCGTGCATAATGGCATTCTCCTCAGCGTGGCAAATCAACGGATACTTCTGCTCGCGGTCCTCGAGCCTCTCAGCATCGTCCTCGATACCACGCGGGAAACCATTGAAGCCCGTTGAGCGGATTTCCCTGTCTTCGCCAACCACGACGCAGCCGACCTTGGTCGATGGGTCCTTGCTCCAAGTCGAGATGTGCTCGGCGAGCTCGAGAAAACGTCTGTCCCACTTCTCGCTCATGTTGTCACCTCAGGGCTTGCCTCCGGGCGGGTCGTTATCGCGGTTTGCCTCGGTGCGG
>CAZSPJ010000282.1:0-1042 GCA_964608795.1 uncultured Candidatus Poseidoniales archaeon
TGGGTCGATGGGCCCAAGCCGAAGAGTCACTCGTGCAACTCATGCTCGACTCTTCTCTGGGAGTCCGAGGAGGAGTAATCGCCGCCCCTTAGGGCGGCGCATCGGCAAGCATCAAGTGGATGCCTCAATTCGGCAAGTTCCGAGGTGGCACGGTGGATCTGGGCAACAACGAGCGTCGGATGCTGCGTGCGATGCTGTCAGAGCCCTCTCGCGCATGGTCTCTGGAACAGCTCCTGTCGGCGACGGGCTGGGACGACCAGGTTCACGTAGCTGGAGCTGGGGCAGGACTCGAGGAAGCAGGCCTAGTCGAGGTCTCGGAGGAGCGAGTAAACTCCGTCTCACTGGGCCAAGAGGGCTCATCGGCCGCATCTGCAGGCCTCCTTGAGGCCCGACTGTGGGGATGGCTCAGCGAGCAGCAGCCAGACGGTAGGACGATGGCTGCGCTGTCAACCGAGTTCGAGCGCCACGAGGCTGGACCGGGAGTAGGGTTGCTCAAGGCCCTCGGAGTCAGGCTCGAATCCGGCTCTCTAGTGGCTGAGGACGAGGGCTCGGTGGTTTCTGCCATTGAGCAGAGGTCCACCTTCATCGAATCCCTATCGGCAGGTCCCACCGAGCAGTCCGCACTGGACGCCGACATGGTGAGCCACTTCTCATCTCGCAAAGGTCTGATTGTTTTGGAGGAGCGTGTTTCACGGAGTTGGGCCCTCACTGAGGCAGGATCCTCGATCGACGCATCAACGCTCGAAGAAGTCGACCTGATTGGAGATGTCACTCCCGAGCTGCTCCAAGGAGAGGACTGGAGGGGTGCGAGATTCAAGCCGTTCGACGTCAACGCTCCGGCCCCCACTCCCTCGGGGGGCAGGCCGCATCCCATGCAGGCACTGATCGAGATGATTCGCTCGGTCTTCCTTGAGATGGGCTTTTCTGAGATTGAGGGAGACTTCGTCCAGTCGGCAGGCTGGAACATGGATTCACTGTTCATCCCCCAGTCCCATCCGGCTCGAACCATGCAGGACACCTTCTACCTCTCCGAGCCAGAGCA
>CAZSPJ010000283.1:0-1036 GCA_964608795.1 uncultured Candidatus Poseidoniales archaeon
GGCACATTCGAATCATATAGCACAAATTCATTACTCGATGGATGCAAAAAACCGAGCGCAGTTGCATGTAAACAGATTCGGTTGAGGGGATTCGTTGTGGCCCCATGTGCAATGTCGCCGACCACCGGACAGCCTAGAAACTGCATTGCCATTCGTATTTGGTGTCGGCGCCCGGTTTCGATTTTGATTTCAATCAAAGATACAAATTCATCTCGATCTTCAACTCGCCAATGCGTGATGGATTCTTTCGATCCTTTGTAGGTTGATTTGACACGTTTAACGTGCAGATGCTTATCTTCCACAAGCCAAGATGAATCTATTCCTTCAGAATTTTTTGGTCCGCCCTCCACAAGGGCATGGTAGACCCGTTTTACATCACGTTGAGCAAATTGGGTTTGCAGTCTTTCTTTTATTTCGTGATTTTTAGCAAATACCATGACCCCAGATGTATCACGGTCCAATCGATGCACGATGTGGCACCATGCACGCTCAGATTGGCGCTTTACATAATCCACACAGCGACTGTGTAGGGTATCATCCTCGAGCTTGTCAGTGGCGACAGAAAGTAGGCCTGCTGGTTTTTCAACAACTAAAATAAAATCATCCTCGAACAGAATTTTCAATTTAGAAAATTGCTTTTTTGGCCTTGGTGGTGGAGATTTTTTCACCGCATCCGCGTGATTGATAATCTGAATCTCGTCACCACTGACGAGCAATTCTTTGGCTTTGTAAACAGGTGTTCCATTGACCAATACCCTACCTCCTGTCAGCATTTTCCTCAATTTGGTTTTCGTCGATTGGGGAAACATCAACACCAATGTAGGGAGTAGAAAACTCTCTTCTTCGACATTGAATTCCATATTAGTATCCCTCACTCCGATTAGCCGGGTTTCGCGATAAGCCTTCCACTTGCCTACTTACGCCGCCCGACGTAGGCCACCAAGACGAGCAGTACCACCACTATGCTACCTAGAAGCATCAGCGTACGGTCGACCTCCTCCTCCCAGAGGGTCGCGTCGTAGGGGTATGCGTCCGA
>CAZSPJ010000284.1:0-1014 GCA_964608795.1 uncultured Candidatus Poseidoniales archaeon
CTCAGTCGGCGTGACCGGCCCATGCCGCCTCGGCGTGCAGGGTCTTCGACTTCACCGGGATAATCTTGCGATACACCTCAGCCGGGCTGGTGAGCTCGCCCCCTACGGTGAGTAGCCTCTGTAGGGGGATGCCGAAGTGCTCCTCGTTGCGCTGCAGCATGGGTTCGACGACGGCCCAATCCTCATCTATCATCTCGGTGAAGGCGCCGCCGTTGAGCTGTGAGTCCGAGAGTCGCTTATGCGGGTCTCGGACGTAGATCGCCCCTCCGCTGGCAAGCGAGAATAGGTTGCCACCAGGATAAGGAGTCTCCAACGCTAGCATCTCTCCATGCTGGTCGAATCTCATCCCATTGATGATGACGAATCCTCCTCCATCAAGCGGGTCTCCTGCCATGAAGGACTCAGCCAGATAGTCTAGCGCTGTCCCGTTGATGACAACCTTCGGGCTGCCGACGGCGTTGATCATCGGCCTGCCAGCGGCATTACCGAGCACGAACAGTCGGCCCCCCTTGGCGCCGTAGCCGTAGCACTGGCCGACATCACCGTGGACGACGAGCTCTCCGGCCTTGTGGATTTGAGCGACTTGGTCCTGCGCATTGCCGTGCATTGTGATCCTCATTCCATCGCTGCCGCTGCCGAGATAGTCGCCAACTGCCCCTAAGACGTCTATCTCGACGTCTGAGGTGTCCGGGCCGAAGCCGTTGCCGATGAAACGATGGCCCCTACAGTGCAGCAGGACGAAGCGGTTCCACCCTGCCTTGTGAAGGGCCACCAACTCGAGTGCTAGTGAGTCGGGTCCCTCAGGAGGATACGGTCTCGCGTCGACAACGATACCCTGGGTGTCAGAATCGGGGACCGGGCGGTGTCCGGGAGTCATCTGACCGGTGAAGCTGTCACACGGCTGGTGCCTCGCCGCCGAAATCGTCCGGATTAGCGATGCCTCCACGGAGTCGATCCAGCGGCTTCGCCTCAGCGAACCGGTGTCGTATCTCCTGTCGAGAAGCCTGCATAGCA
>CAZSPJ010000285.1:0-1012 GCA_964608795.1 uncultured Candidatus Poseidoniales archaeon
GCCCTAAGCGGGCTGACCTCGGAACTCTGAGGTATCCCTCACCTTCACTATCGAATAGACGCCGGCGGCTACCCCGACGAATCCTGCTACGACGTTCCAGTCTGCAAGGGCGTCGAGCACGAGGGTGACGCAGTAGAACCCGAAGATGAGGAGCAACAAAATGAGGTGGATAACCGGCCCGCCCCTCAGCCGAGGGTCGAGGAAGTCGTACATGTAGATCCCACCGCCGAACACTGCGTACGCGTTGGCGAAGCCGATGTAGACCACCCCGAAAAGCACGGGAAAAGCCACCATTCCGAGTGTGATGTCGATGCCCCCTAGGATAAGATCCGCCCCTAGGATTATGACGTTCCCGCTGTGCATCACCACCTCGTACCACTCGAAGTACTTGCTGACATCGAACCCCTTGGCGGCGTTGCTCGGAATCAGGTAGAAGGTCACCACCACGGTCACCAGCAGCGCCGCGCCGCAAGCGGTGGCGAACACTATCGGGGTGGATGCGAGAGCCCACCTCGGGACTTCTCCTCCGAGGACGAGCACCCAGGAGGAAGCGGCTGCTATGATGAAGTAAAGGCCGAATGCGATAAAGCTCCAGACTGTGAAGGGGACGAGCCTGTGAGCCCCTCTCATTACGACTTCTCCTCTCTGCCTGCTGTCGTAGAACAGCGGCAGCGACAAGCCACCTTCCTCGTTGGTGCAAATGCTTACCACCGTGAAAATAGCCAGTACCGCAGCAGCCGTCCTGAACAGCGCCAGCAGGATGTTCGGCAGGTACTTGGAGCCAGCGACTTGGCTCTGTGTGTGCGTGACCTCCAAGACGCCACTGGCCCCGATATAGTAGAGCAGCCCGAACAGCATGACGATGGTCAGGGCGGCGGTCTCGAGGTGACGGTCTCTCTCACCGTACTCGCGTAGCCAGCGCATGCTGGTGCAAATTGAACACTAGCCTTGAACTATGCCCCGGACAGGGCAATATTCCTCACTGCTTGGCGCGCTTGCGCGAGGCCTTCCG
>CAZSPJ010000286.1:0-1010 GCA_964608795.1 uncultured Candidatus Poseidoniales archaeon
TGGACGGACGCTGAGGAGGATGCCTGTGGATCCGATGGAATGGACGCTGATTCGGTACCAGACGACTACGATGGCGATGGTCTGTGCGACAAGGTCGACACCGACGACGACGGTGACGGAACGCCCGACACCGACGACGCCTTCCCGTTCGACGCGACCGAGAACGCTGACCTCGATGGTGACGGAATAGGCGACTACTCTGACCCTGACGACGACGGCGACGGCTGGTTGGACTCCGAGGAGCCCAACTGCGGCACCGACACGATGGACATGTTCTCTGTGCCCGCGGACAACGACCGCGACCACCAGTGCGACATCATGGACGCTGACGATGACAACGACGGCGTACTGGACACCGACGACGACTTCCCGATGAACCCAGCTGAGAGCAATGATCGCGACGGCGACGGGGTTGGCGACAACGCCGACAACGACGACGACGGCGACGGCTGGCTGGATGTCACTGAGATGCTGTGCGAGGCCGCAGGAGGCTATGGAGACGCCGACAACGGCGCAGTGCAGCCTATTGACAACGAGACTGACGTTGGCCCAGACGGGCAGTACGGCACCGATGACGACATGGTGGTCGGAGACGGCGTCTGCAACGCTCTGGACGCGGACTGGGACAACGACGGCATGGTGAACGACGAGGACGTCTTCCCGTGGGACCCCACCGAGCAGTTCGACGCTGACGGCGACGGAGCCGGTGACAGAGGCACGCCACTGACCTTCATGGACGACGTTAGAGCCGACCCACAGCCGTTCATCATGGCATTGATTGGGATCATCGCTCTGGTGTTCATCGCAAGGCGCGCGATGGGCGCGGACGAGGAGGACGAGTACGACGACGAGGCCGACTTCACCGCAGAGTTCGACGAAGAGGACGACGAAGAGCTCGAGGCCGCTATCGACGACGCCTTCGACGATGAGGACGAGGACTGATCCTCGTAACGAAACCGGCTCGTCAGGGCTCCTCCGGGAGCCCTGGCGGGACCGGACAAACTTCTGTT
>CAZSPJ010000287.1:0-1008 GCA_964608795.1 uncultured Candidatus Poseidoniales archaeon
CCTTCTTCGCCTTCTTGGTTCGCTCTCGGCGTGAACGTGATTTCTTAGCCGGTTTTTCCTTCTTCTGCACTGGTTCTGGCACTACAGCAGTTGCAGGGGACTCGTCCGAGGGAATTTCCTCATCTTCATCGGATTGAATCTTCTCAGCTTTCTCTAGCAACCCCATGGCTCAACCTCCATATTTCTCACCCATACGGGTAAACATCTCAAATCCGGGTGATTCCACGAACTCGTTTATCTTATCCTCCGGTAATTCCCCTAATTCGGCATTTATCATGACGAAGAATGCTCTCCGGGTGTCTTCATCGGCGACTCCTGGATCCGCACCTACGGATTCGAACAATACGAAAGAATCAGATTTCACGAAGCGATTGATGAAGTCCTCAGGCATATCTCCCAGAAGGTTGTTGACTACATCAAAGAATTCGATAAAATCATCGGACTTCGTTTCATCCATCCCTTCGTCAATCTCTAATGTTGGACCTGCAATCAACTCAACTGTTGGCTTAACTGACCTGATATCCTGCTGTTGCTGTTTCCTCAGTACTATGATCTCCCTGTCCAATTCCGACCCAAATCTGTCTGAGAATCTATCTAGTAGAGTGCCGACTTCACCTGTGGCAATCCTGTCGATATGTCCATACATACTATCCTTTGAGTCCGAGGCAAGGTTAGGATCGGAAGTCCTGCGCTTCTCCCATTGACTCTGAAAATCTGTTGATCCACTGTCATCGTCCTCGTATCCATCTGCTTCGGGTTCTTCTGAAACTTTGCCATTATCGTCGAAATCCGAGTCTTCAACCAATGAGGGCGGTGGTGGCGGAGGGGGTAACGAGATTCCCGGAGGCAATGGAGGAAGGGGTAAATCCGATAGTTCGGGAGTTTCTTCATCATGCTCTACCATGGGGTCACCGAATTGATTCCGAAACTCTCCACTATTCAATATTCTGTGATTGAGAGCAGTGAAAAACTTGACTTAGGGGGATATCAGCACCCCCCATCCTTTCA
>CAZSPJ010000288.1:0-1005 GCA_964608795.1 uncultured Candidatus Poseidoniales archaeon
GGATTCCCGGCAGGATACCGCTGGACGCCTGGTGGCAGGCGCGCCAGACCCTGAAGCCTCAGCGCGAGTCTCTAAGCTATGTCTCCAAGCTGCTGTGGCCCGACGACGAGGACAAGCACAAGCTCGACATCGACGCCAGTCAGATGGACCGGGAGTGGGCCGAGCGCCCCGACGAGGTCCTCGAGTACTGCGTGCGCGACACCGTGCTCCCCCTCGACATACTCGGACGCCTGCAGTCGGTGGCGCGCAAGGAGGCGCTGGCCTCGGTATCGCTGACCACGGTCGAGACCGCCTCGGCAGGCACCACCAGCCAGTGGATTGACTCGCTGGTGATTCGTCTGGCTGATCGCAGCAACGTAGCGGTGCCGACGACCAACTCGGGTCCGCGCAGGAGGGATCAGATAGCCGGTGGCTACGTGCACGAGGTGGACGCGGGAATCAGCCCGTGGGTCGTCGTGCTCGACTTCAAGTCGATGTACCCCTCGATCATGATAGCCAACAACATCTGCTCGACCACACTCGTCAGGGACGATTCCACCAACGACTCCTACAATGCCTCTCCCACCACCCAGACCAGATACCTGTCCAAGGACGAACGGGTCGGCTTAGTCCCACACCTGCTTGAGCAGCTGATGCAGAGCCGTGACAAGCACAAAGTCGCCCTAGTTGAGGCTAGAGCGGCCGGCGACGAGGCCGAGGCCTTCCTGCAGGACCAACTGCAGTACGCGGTCAAGATTCTGATGAACTCGTTCTACGGAGTCTTCGCCTCGAGTTTCTACCGCTTCACCCACCCCGACCTCGGCGCCAGCATCACCGAATGGGCCCGTCACAACATCCGCGAGATCATCTCTCAGGTAGAGGATGACGGCCACGATGTGGTCTACTCCGACACCGACTCGATCTTCGTACGCGCGCCCGTCGACAAGCAGGCCCCAATCAACCGCCCCGACGAGGGCGATGAGAACCTCGGCGAGTGGGAGGAGGCGAAGAGAGACACCCTGCAGT
>CAZSPJ010000289.1:0-1002 GCA_964608795.1 uncultured Candidatus Poseidoniales archaeon
GCCAAGGCTCTCTATAGTGCTGCGCAGCATCTTGGTTGAACGCAGTTGACGAGTCGAGGGCCTCCAGTCCTCGTACTCACTACTCCAGCACCAGAAGAGATACCGTAACTTCTCGGCGCCGCGCGAGTCAGGTGGCTCCAAGGCCCAGGAGACAAGAACTCTCCAGACCTTCGGATCGATGGTTATGGGAATAGTGCAGGGTCTACCGTTGCGAAGAACTAGGAAGTGCAACTCATAGTCCATGACTACCAGTCTCGGAGCGACCATTGAATTGAACATCTCAGAAACCTTCTCGTCGTCCTCTAGAATCTCGAGCCAAGCCTCTGAAGGGCGACCTTCGACCTCGCACATCAGATTCTGATTCATCCGCGCGATGTAACCAATCGAAGTCCTCTCATCTGGACTTTCGTCGCACTGCTTCCCTATCCACTCGAAGTAGGGGTGAGTCGAACCTCCACGAATAGACTCGGACATGAGTAGATTTGGAGCATCGAAGCCGGCCCAGCCTGCTCTGCCCATCCAAGGGCCCCACTGCTCCTCCTGCATCGGTGGCAACTCGCGTGTCACGGATGACAGTGCGATGAGGAATGACTTCCAGTCAGAGACAGTTGCTCTGCGGTTGGAGTTCGACAGCCACACCGCGATGTCACGCAGCGGCAACTGACGATTCAGCTCGATTCCATCAATGGATTGAGTCCCATCCTCCTCAATCATGATGAAGCTCTCACCGGGCAGAGGTAACAAGCAGGAGTAGGGCTTGCCTTGAGCATTCATCGCACGTAGCAGGCCTGCCCACATCTCGCATGATTCATCGCTCCAAATCGGAGCTGGTCCCCGACGAGTCTTGAACGGCCGCGGGAGTTCCGTTGAGATATGCGTCCCCCCAACTAGACCTGCAAGTCGCTGCTCCTGACTCAGTCCTCTGTGGGGGCTAAGAGTGGAGTTCATACGGGCCCTTCCATCGGGTGTTGGCAGTTGGCTGTCAAGGAGCCCGAAAAACGG
>CAZSPJ010000290.1:0-1001 GCA_964608795.1 uncultured Candidatus Poseidoniales archaeon
CGATAGAATTCCGTGGTTTGCCCAACCTCTATACTATCTGCATACGGTTCCTGTAAATTTGGTATGTTCACCCAACCTGCGCCGCGGGTCTTGTTCCATAATTCTATATGCAGACCACCCGTGGAACTATAGAACAAGCTAGGATCTGTTACTACACTTGGGATAGGTACCCACACACCTATACTATCAGTAATACCATTGAGCCAACCTGACTTGGGATTATACCCATAACTGGCAGCAGCCCCAGTGGAAAAACTGTCCGGAAAGAAATTGTCTATTATAAAAGAAGAATCATAATCAACTGGTGACCATCTTGGCCCTACATAACTTTTTATATCATTTACAGCCCGGTCAGTCCCATTGATCTTCACCCACATTGTCCCATTGGTTGTATCGGGTAATTCTAAGTACCAGACAAGGCTTGAATCATCATTTGTGATATACGGGGTATCAGTAATACTATTCAGTTCATTACCCAGTGAATCCTTCAATAAGCTTGTTACGCTGTTTTGAAAGGATAAACTAACTGCTGGAGGGACTTGATAATTAAAAGTAACGTCTAGTGTTGGTATGGTGAAACCTGCATTAGGCGTACCAAACTTTTCATCTAAACTGGCAGTTATTTTTATAAGATCCTGACCCTTCCCATTGGCTAAATAAACCTGATCTGGATCAAAATCTGTTGATTGATTTGTTAACCAGTTTTGGGTAGTGTTTTCATAGCTCAACGTACAGATTGGTTTCGAATTATCAACAATCAGTATATCAATGGCAAGAGTATCTATGTTTTGAGGACCTGTAACGTGAAAGGTATTAGTAGATAATAATGAATTTCCCGCTCGATCACTGGCGTCTATTTCAACATTAGTAGAACAACTTTCTACCCCTATTGTAGGAATTGTGGCAATAAAGAACCACTTGGTTGAATCAGTGGTTACAGTATCTATCGTCATATTTACCGTATCAATATCACCAGGTGTCACTATTGAAGTAAGATAATC
>CAZSPJ010000291.1:0-1001 GCA_964608795.1 uncultured Candidatus Poseidoniales archaeon
TTATGTGGATAAGTGGATAAAAAAGTGAACAACTTTATGTTTTTCCACAAAAAAAATGATTAATTAATAAAAAAACTTAGAATTAAAATAATACACATATGGATCAAAGACGATGTAGATAACATTTTTTTATTAGTTTGTTGTTATTTCAACGTAAAATTTTGTTCTGGCTTCAGATATCCAATCTTGGTACCAGTCCATCTTCTTTTTGTTAAGAGCCATGGATTCAATGTCTGCCCAATGATCCCTAAGATTTGGTCGCCCGCCTTTTTTAACTCCTTCGACCCAAAGCAAATGAAACCCTATTGATGAATTGATAGGAGGGCTGCATGCGCCCATTTCAATATATTTAATAGCCTGTCCTATTTCGGGAACGGAATAATTTGAAGGATCAATCCACCCCAAGTCACCTCCGACATTTTTTGTTAATTGATCTGTGGAGTGTCTTTTTACAATATTTTTAAAATCATCCAAGGTCTTTATAGAATCTTCTTTTAAGGACATCGAAAAATTGAAAGCCCTTTCATTATCTTGCTTAGTTATTTCAGGCGCCATTAATATGTGTCTTACGTGAATTTTATCACCCTGTTTTTCAAGGGTTTCTAAAATATGATACCCAAACTCTGTTTCAATGGGCCCTGTTATTTCACCAACACCTGACGTAAAAGCAGCTGTCTCAAAGTTTTTTACAAGAGAACCTCTGTTTGCCCAACCCAAGGAACCTCCGTTGTTCTTTGATCCTGGGTCTTGTGAGTTGGCTTGAGCAAGATCTTCAAAGGAAGCTCCATCTTCGATTTGAACCCTAAGCTGGTCTAAAAATGAAAAAGTAGCTTTTTTTGCGTCAGAGCTCGGTTTTATAGGAACTAGAACATGACGAACCTTAGCCTTCATTGGGATGGTTGGAAGGCTATCTTTGTAGGTTTGGAAAAAATCAACAACGTCCGCTCGAGTAATTGAAACCCCGTCGAGTAGTTTTTGTTGGTATCTCTCTGATACAAGAC